>NZ_JBIUBX010000008.1:0-263505 GCF_044548445.1 Streptomyces sp. NPDC052016 | reverse complement strand
ACATGGTCGTCGATGAACACGTACAGTGCGGCCAGAAGGGCGTCCAGGCAAGGAGTCACAACCAGGCCAACGGGCGCCCTTCGCCATGGTCGCGGCCAGCGCAAACATCGGACTCATTCATCTAGCGGATCATGGGAGACTCGCCCTCATGAGCGGCAAGGCGGACCCCCGGCAGGCGGGGGAAGGGACCACCTCGAGGGCGCGGTTGGACCGGGGGCGCGGTGCGCTCGGGCCCGCGTTGGAGCTCGTGCACACCGGTCGGGCGCCCACCCGCGCGGTGCTCACCGCCGAACTCGGCGTCACGCGCGCCACCGCCGGTGCGGTCGCCGCCGAACTGGAGGCGCTCGGCCTGATCAGGGTCGACGCGCGCCCCGGCGCCGCCGCCGGTTCCCAGGGCCGCCCCTCCCATCGGCTCGAACTCGCCGGGGACGGGCCGGTGGCACTGGCCGCCCAGGTGCACGCCGACGGCTTCCGGGCCGCGCTGGTAGGCCTCGGCGGGCGGATCGTCGCGACGACGCCGGGATGCGAGACCGTCGACGCCGACCCCGCCAAGGTGCTCGCCACCGTCGTGGAGGCCGGCGCGGACCTGCTGCGCGCCACCGGCCGCCGCTGCGTGGGCGCCGGCCTCGCCGTGCCGTCCGCGGTCGCCGAACCGGAGGGACTGGCACTGAACCCCCTCCACCTCGCCTGGCCGGTCGGGGCACCCGTCCGGGAGATCTTCGCGGAGCGGGTCCGTGCCGCCGGCATCACAGGCCCCGCGTTCGCCGCCAACGACGTCAACCTCGCCGCGCTCGCCGAGCACCGGCACGGCGCCGGGCGCGGCGCCCGCGACCTGCTGTGCGTGGCCACGGGCCACCGTGGCGTCGGCGGCGCGCTGGTGCTCGACGGGCGTCTGCACACGGGCAGTTCCGGTCTCGCCCTCGAAGTCGGTCACCTCACCGTCAACCCCGAGGGCCGCCCCTGCCACTGCGGCAGCCGCGGCTGCCTCGACGTCGAGGCCGATCCGCTGGCCCTCCTCACCACCGCCGGCCGCGAGCCGGGCCCCGAGGGCTCGCTGCTCCAGCAGGCCAACGAGCTCGTCCGGGAGGAGTACGATGACCCGGTCGTCCGCACGGCCGCCGAGGCCCTGATCGACCGGCTCGGACTGGGCCTGGCCGGCCTGGTGAACATCCTCAATCCCGACCGGATCATCCTCGGCGGCCTGCACCGCACGCTCCTGGACGCCGACCCCGACCGCCTCCGCGCGGTCGTCGCCGACCGCAGCCTCTGGGGCCGCAGCGGCGGAGTCCCCATCCTCGCCTGCTCCCTCGACCACAACAGCCTTGTCGGCGCGGCGGAGTTGGCCTGGCAGCCCGTGCTGGACGATCCGCTGGCGGCGCTCAGCGAGGTCTGAGCGGTGTGGGGCCGGGCCGAGGCCCGAGGGGGGAGGACGACGGCCCGCGGCCCGGGGAGGACGAGCGCTGCGGGCGGGGCCTCGGGGGTGGGTGATGGCCGCCGGCCGGGCCCTTGGGGCGGGTGAGGGCTGCCGGCCGGGCCTTTTGGGGCGGTGACGCCTTCCGGCCGGGCGCTTGGGGCGGGTGACGCCTGCCGGGGCCCGGCGGAGGCGTGGCCGGGCGGCGCCAGAAGGCTTGGCGTCCGCCAGGGGGTATGGCGTCCAGGGAGGGCGGAGGGCTACAGGGCGGCTCCGCCGTCGACGACCAGATCCGCGCCGACCACGGACGCCGCGTCGTCCGACGCCAGGTACAGCACCGCCCGGGCCACCTCGTCCGTCGACGAGACCCGGCCCAGCGGCGACTCCTCCTTCATCCGTACCCGCGCCCCGGCGAGGATCGGTTCGAGGCGGTGCGACGGCCATCGGCACTCCGATGGCCGATATCGAGGTCTCTATTGGTTCGCCGATGGAAGACGCCCCTATGGTCGAAGACGCCGCCACCCGGTGGCGCACGCACGACCCGAGGACCCATGGTCACCCAGAAGACGACCGAGAACACGACCACGCAGCACGCGATCGCCTGGCCCGAGAAGTACCTGCCCGGCACCGGCGACAACTTCGTCTCCAACGAGGTGATCGTCCGGGGCGTCACCGCCGCAGCGGTGTGGCACTACCTGACCGACACCTCCACCTGGGAGTCGTACTACGACAACGTCGCCGACATCTCCTTCCCGCAGGGCGGTGGCCCCGAGCTGCGGGACGGCCTGCGCTTCAGCTTCGGCACCTTCGGCTTCCCGCCTCTGGACGCACACGTGGTGGAGTTCCAGGCCCCGGCCGACGGCGTCCCCGGCGGGCTGTCGTGGACGGCGAAGCAGGACGGCACGCCGGAGGAGCGGCTTGACGTGCTGCACGCCTGGCTCGTGGAGGACCTGCCCGGCGGCCGCGTCCGCGTCCTGACCCAGGAGACCCAGATCGGCCGTCCGGCCGCGGAGCCGGCGCGGCAGACCCCGAACCCGATGCTCAACGGCCACCAGGCCTGGCTGGACGGACTCGTCGCCGCCGCCTCCAAGTAAGTTGATCTCATGACCGACAAGCTCACTGTGAGTGTCCTGGGCACCGGCATCATGGGCGCCGCGATGGCCCGCAACCTCGCCCGCGCCGGACACGCCGTCCGCGCCTGGAACCGCACCCGCGCCAAGGCCGAACCGCTGACCGCCGACGGCGTCACCGTCACCGACACCCCCGCCGACGCCGTACGGGGGGCCGACGTCGTCCTGACCATGCTCTACGACGGTCCGGCCGCCCTGGACGTCATGCGGGAGGCGGCTCCGGCCCTGCGCGCGGGCGCCGCCTGGGTGCAGTCGACCACCGCCGGGATCGAGGCGATCGGCGACCTGGCGGCCTTCGCCCGCGCACACGACCTCGTGTTCTTCGACGCACCGGTGCTGGGCACGCGTCAGCCCGCCGAGGCGGGGCAGCTGACGGTGCTGGCGGCGGGCCCGTCCGCGAGCCGGGCGGCTGTCGCCCCCGTCCTCGACGCGGTGGGCGCGCGGACGGTGTGGACCGGTGAGGACGGCGGCGCGGGCAGTGCCACCCGGCTGAAGCTGGTGGCCAACAGCTGGGTGATCGCGGCCACCGCGGCGGCAGGTGAGGTGCTGGCGCTGTCACAGTCCCTGGACGTCGACCCGAACGCGTTCTTCGACCTGATCGAGGGCGGCCCCCTCGACATGGGCTACCTGCGCGCCAAAGCCGGCCTGGTCCTCCAGAACCGGCTCTCGCCGGCGCAGTTCGCGGTGGCGACGGCGGCGAAGGACGCACGCCTGATCGTGGAGGCGGGGGAGAGGAACGGCGTCCGGCTGGACGTGGCCGCCGCGAGCGCCGAGCGTCTCGAGCGGGCCGCCGCGCAGGGCCACGGGGACGAGGACATGGCCGCCGCCTACTTCGCCAGCTTCGACGAGGACGACTGACCCCCGAGGAGGAACACCGTGTCCAAACCCCCGCTTCCGCCCGAGGCCGACGAACTGCTGGGCCGCCCCAACCCCTGCGTGATGGCGACCCTCCGCTCGGACGGAACCCCCGTGTCCACCCCCACCTGGTACCTCTGGCAGGACGGCAGGGCCCTGATCAGCCTGGACGAGGGCCGGATCCGCCTCAAGCACCTGCGGCGGGACCCGCGCGTCACCCTGACCGTCCTCGACGGCGAGGACTGGTACACCCACGTCACCCTGATCGGCAGGGTCGTCGAGACGTACGAGGACGAGGACCTCGCCGACATCGACCGGATCGCCACCCACTACACCGGAAAGCCCTACCCGGACCGGGTGCGGGCCCGGGTCAGCGCCTGGATCGAGGTCGAGCGCTGGCACGGCTGGGGCTCGCTGAAGGACAGCGACCAGGCCTCCACCTGACTCGCTGAAGGACAGCGACCAGGCCTCCACCTGACGAACCGCCGTCACGCCGGAACGGCACGGCGCGGCCGGGCCACCAACTCACCCCCGCAGTTGGGGCAGACGCTTCCCATCTGCTCGCCGCACGGCGGGCAGAAGGTGCACTCGTAGGAGCAGATCAGGGCCGGTGCGTGCCGTGTCGTGGGTCCATCCTCGGCGGGCCCGAGGACCACGGCAGCGCGGCGGCGGGACACAGATCGACACGATCGGGCCACATCCCGGCCGGAGCTCACCCCGAACCCCGCCTCGACGAGGGCTTGTACGACGTCCGGCTTCCGCCGGTCCGTGGCGTGGTGGGCCCTGGACGATCCGTCGAAGGACGGAAAGCACCCCGACGCGGCATGTCCTGGTGAAGGTTCGTCACCGCCGTGCACGTCCGCCTCCCCGGACAGCGGCGGGAGACCGGCCGCCGGCCGCCCGATGCTCGCCGCGGCGGGCGCCAAGGACCACCGCGATACCGGGCCATGCGCCGCTGGACCCGCGCCCGTACGGCATCGGACGGCGTTCACCACTGCCGGCCGCGGGGCAGCACCGCCCGCCCCGGCGCCGACACGTGCAGCACCTGGAACAGGTCGCCGTCGGCCTTCACCGTGGCGGGGTCCCCGTGCTCCCACAGCGAGAAATGCACGGTCTCCCACCGGCTGGTGTCGACGGCCGCCGCCGCCAGCACCGCCCCGTCCTCTCGCGCGAGCCGCCCGGCCTCGTCCGCCGCCTCCCGGGCCACCTCGGCGTACACCAGCCCGTCCGGCAACGGCCGGCGCCGCCGTACGGCGAACCGGGCGGGGCGGCCGGCGGCCGCGCCCTCCTCGTACGCCAGGCCCGTCCACTGCCGCACCACCGGGCGCCCGAAGTCGTCGCTCAGGCCCTGGAAAGGACCGCCCCACAGGAAGGCGTTCATGCCCTCGACCGTGTTCCACAGGTAGAACGGCGCGTACTGGTTGACCGGGGAGCCGTGCATCCCGCGCTCGCGCAGCAGGTACGCCTTGAGGCCGAGGCCGGCCCAGTCGTCGAGCTTGTGCCCGACGCGGGACACGCGCGCGCGGACGACGTCCGTGTCGTAGTCGGCCGGCAGCGTCAGCTCGTACTGCATGGCGTGCATCGGTGCTCCTCAGACGGTGGTGGGTTTCGGCGGGCGCAGAAGGGCGAGCAGGCCCTGGACGCCCGCGTCGAAGGCGGCGGGCGAGCCGGACGCGCGGGCCAGCACATAACCCCCCTGCACGGTCGCGAGGACGGCCGAGGCGATCTGCTCCCCGTCCAGCTCGGGCGCGAACTCGCCCCGCTCCTTGCCCTCTTCGACGATTCCGGCGAGCCGCCCGCGCAGCCAGCCGATCGTCTCGTCGACCGGCGCCCGCAGTTCCTCCCTCGCGACGACGTCCGGATCCATGGTCAGCCGCCCGACCGGACACCCGCGCAGCACGTCGCGCTCGCGCAGCAGATACGCCTCGATCCGCTCGTACGGCGTGCCCGGTCCGCCCAGTACTCCCTCGGCGGTGGCCCGCATCTCCTCGGCGGTCCTGCGGATGGCCGCGAGGGCGAGATCCGGCTTCCCCCGGAAGTGGTGGTACATGCTGCCCTGACCGGCGCCGGCCCGCTCCAGGATCGCTTTCGGGCTCGTACCCACGTAACCCCGCTCCCAGAGAAGCTCCCGGGTGGATTCGATCAGCCGTTCCGACGTACTCATGAAGGCAGTGTACATACTGGTAGTTACAGTCGTCGACGCCCTTCGCGGCGCCCGCGTGCTCCGCGGGAGGTATCCACACTGCCGCTGCCCGTACGTCGACCCGGCACCCTCCCTGGAGCCAGTCTCGAGGCATCACCGAAGACCGAAGCGTCACCGAAGGCCGACCCGGGAGATGACCGAGATGCAGACCCTGGCGACCTGGGACGGCGGCCCCGGCCCGTGGATCCTCTTCTTCCCGCTGATCTGGACGGCCGTAGTGATCGGCGCCGTGACCCTCCTGCGCCGCACCGAGTGGCACGGCGGTCGCCCTGGCCACCCCCGGCAGGTGGCCGACGAGCGCCCCGGCGGCGACTCGCCCCCCGCGGTCCTCGGCCGCCGCTTCGCCTCCGGCGAGATCGACGAGGAGGAGTACTGGCGCCGGCTGTCCGTCCTGGACGAGCGGTTCGGCCGTGGGGGTGGCGCGGCATGAGCGCGGCGACGGCCACCCCGGAGGGCCGCCCGGCGCGTCGCCGCCGCGCGGCACACACGGCCGTGCCGCGGGCCGTCGCCGCCGGATGGCCCTTCCCCAGGGGTGGGGTCACCGCCCGGTCAGCCGACCACGGCCGACCGGGCGGGAGCGTGTGCCGGGCCGCGGCCGTCGACCGCGACGACCTCCGGGAACAGGAGCGCGCCCTGGTCGGCCGCCACCCGGCGGGGCGGTCGCGCCGCCCGGTCACGCACGGCGCCGGCCGCCGGCAGGGTGAACCACACGACCTTGCCGGACTCGCCGTCCGGCCGCGCGCCCCAGCTCTCGCTGAGCGCGGCCACCATCGCGAGCCCACGTCCGCACGTGGCGAGGGCGTCGGCGTTCTTGACGCCGGCCACCACGTCCTTCACCACGGGGAGCCGCGGATCGCGGTCGCGCACGGAGACGGTGAGCCGGTCGAGCAACAGCTCCATCTCCACGGTGCACGTCTTGTCGGGCTGCGCATGCAGATGGACGTTGGTCAGCAGCTCCGTCACACCGAGCGCCGCCCGGTCTATCAACGGATCCAGATGCCAGTAGCGCAACTGCGCCGATACGATTCTGCGGACCTGGCCGATCCGCGACGGCAGGGCTTGAAGCTCCACCGTGCAGTGCCTGCTTGGGTTGCTGATCACGGCTGCGACTCCCCGACGTAGGTCCGGAAGAACACGGAGTTCGGATCGATCGGAGCAGTGCGTCTGCGCGAGGCGGCCGCCTGCTGACGTGGCCGGCGGGCTGGTTCGCAGCGTTATCGCCGGTAAACCCAGAGTGACGTGAGAACAGCGTGGCGCAAGGGGTCCGGGACCGCAACTCGCCGTCAGGAACCGACCACGCTCCGCGGTCGGCTCAGTCCTCGCGCCCCGAGGCCCGGCGTACGGCTTCGATGAACCGGCGCGCCGCCGGCGGCCCCGGCTCGCCCGGCGCGGGGTCGTGGTCGCCGAGAGTCAGCAGGTACCGCTTGCCGTTGAGGTCCGCCAGCGCGCGGTCCTCCGGGGCGAACCAGGGCCGCGAGGCGCGGACCGCCTGCACCGGCGCGCTGTCGATCTCGCTGCCGTAGCTGGTGAGCAGCTCCAGCCGGCCGTCGTTGATCCGGACCTGTCCGGCCCGGGTGAGCGAGCGCAGCCGCTTCCCGATCCGCACGCCCGTCGCTGTGAACTCCGGCTCCGCCATGCTCCGCCCCCTCAGCCCTCAGGCAGCCCGTGGGTGTTGCCGCTCCGCTTTTCCTCTGCGGGCGGTGACCAGCCCGTGTCGTGATCCAGTGTGCGCCCCCGTCCGGGACCTCCGCCCCGCCGGGTGCAGTCTGCCCGCCCGGGCCGTCGAGCACCAGTGCGCACGACACGCCGTCCGGGGCCGGACGGGAGCACTCGCGCGAATGCGCCCCCCACCCCGCGCCCCCTCGCACCCAGGACCTCCTTTGGCGCCCTCAAAGATGCGTTTATGCAGGTGGGAAGTGGTGCGGAAGGTGCCTATGATCGAAGCGCGCCGGTCGCCCGAGGCGCCGTCGGCGCGCAGCACGAAGGAGCCCAGCCGTGACCACCCCCCAGCAGGCCCTGACCGGCCCCACCCTCGACGTCGACCGCAGCGACACCACCTACCGCGGCTGGCTGAAAGAAGCGGTCCGCAAGGTCCAGGCGGACGCCAACCGTTCGGCCGACACGCATCTGCTGCGCTTCCCCCTGCCCGAACGCTGGGGCATCGACCTCTACCTCAAGGACGAGTCGACCCACCCCACCGGCAGCCTCAAGCACCGTCTCGCCCGCTCCCTCTTCCTGTACGGGCTGTGCAATGGCTGGATCCGGCCGGACCGCCCGGTGATCGAGGCGTCCAGCGGCTCCACGGCCGTCTCCGAGGCCTACTTCGCCAAGCTGATCGGTGTGCCCTTCATCGCCGTGATGCCGCGCACGACGAGCGCCGAGAAGATCCGACTGATCGAGTTCCACGGCGGCCGGTGCCACTTCGTGGACGACTCCCGCAGGATGTACGAGGAGTCCGCCCGCCTCGCGGTGGAGACCGGCGGCCACTACATGGACCAGTTCACCTACGCCGAACGGGCCACCGACTGGCGCGGCAACAACAACATCGCCGAATCCATCTTCCGTCAGCTGCGTCTGGAACGGTTCCCGGAGCCCGCGTGGATCGTCGCCACGGCCGGCACCGGCGGCACCTCAGCGACCCTCGCGCGCTACGTCCACTACATGCAGTACGACACGCGCGTGTGCGTCGCCGACCCGGAGAACTCCTGTTTCTTCGAGGGCTGGACCACCGGCGATCCGGACGTCACCTGCGACTGCGGCTCCCGCATCGAGGGCATCGGCCGGCCCCGTATGGAACCGAGCTTCGTGCCCGGCGCCGTCGACCGGATGATGAAGGTCCCGGACGCGGCCGGCATCGCCGCCGTCCGCGCCCTCGAGCGGGTCATCGGCCGCAAGGCGGGCGGCTCGACCGGCACCGGCCTGTGGAGCGCGCTGAAGATCGTCGCCGAGATGGTGGCCGAGGGACGGCAGGGCAGCGTGGTCACCCTGCTGTGCGACCCGGGCGACCGCTACCTCGACAAGTACTACTCCGACGCCTGGCTCGCCGAACAGGGCCTCGACATCGCCCCGTACACGGCGGCGATCGACACGCTGCTGGCAACCGGTGTGTGGCAGGGCTGACACACCGTCCCGAGCCGGCCGCCCGTGCGCTACGACGGTGTCGTGAGCCTCCGGTCCAGTCGCGTCACCGCGTCCCGGAAGGTCCGGCCCATCCCGGCCCGGGCCAGCCGCAGCACGGCCCGGAAGGCCGCCGTCCCGTCCGCGGCGAACGTCCACTGCACCCGCGTCCCCGCCTCGGCAGGGGCGAGCCGCCACTCCTCGACCAGCGCACGGGCCCCCGGCGCGTTGGTGACGTCGACCCGGTAGGCGTACACCTCCGGCTCCTTCGCCGCGAGCACCGTCTCCCGGAACCGCGTCCCTCCCCTGAGCCGTATCTCGCGGCCCGCGCCGCCGTCGACCGGCCGCGCCGCCGTCACCGCGGGGAACCAGACGGCCCACCCGGGCACGTCGTCGGCGAGCGCGTGGAAGACCCGTTCCGGAGACGCGGAAACCTCCCGGGCGAAGACCAGCCGGACGGGCGCCGCCTCGACGAAGCCCAGCCCTTCGGGGCGCAGACCGTGAGCCATGCGCGCGACCTCCTCAGCAGCGAGGAAACGGGTGCGTCACCCTAGCTGCCGACCCGTCAGTTGTCTGCACCCTCGGCGAACTCACCGGACTCGCCCGCGACCACCAGCCGCAGATGCTCGGAGATCTCCGCGCGCGCGTCGGTCGGCAGGCCCGCGTCCGTCACCAGCGTGTCGACCTGCTCCAGCGCCGCGAAGGAGCTGAGACCCACCACACCCCATTTGGTGTGGTCGGCGACCACCACGACCCGGCGCGCCGACTGCACCAGACGCCGGTTGGTCTCGGCCTCCGCCAGGTTCGGCGTCGACAGGCCGGCCTCGGCCGATATCCCGTGCACGCCGAGGAACAGCACGTCGAAGTGGAGCGCCGCGATGGCCTGGTCGGCCACCGGGCCCACCAGCGAGTCGGAGGGTGTGCGCACCCCGCCGGTCAGCACCACCGTGGCCGCGCCCTGGCGGGGACCGGAGGCGCGCTGCGCCACATGGAAGACGTCGGCGACCCGCACCGAGTTGGTCACCACGGTCAGGTCCGGCACGTCGACCAGCCGGTGCGCCAGCGCGTACGTGGTCGTACCGCCCGACAGAGCGATGGCGCTGCCCGGCGCGACCAGCTCCGCCGCGGCCCGCGCGATGTCCTCCTTGGCGGTCAGCTCCAGACCCGACTTCGCCTCGAAGCCGGGCTCGTGCGTGCTCGCCTCGACCACCGGCACGGCGCCGCCGTGCACCTTCTCCAGGACGCCCTGCCGGGCCAGCGCGTCCAGGTCGCGGCGGACGGTCATGTCCGACACGCCGAGCTTGCGGGTCAGCTCGTTGACCCGGACACCGCCACGGCGTCGGACCTCGTCCAGGATCAAGGCGCGGCGCTGCTCCGCGAGGAGGTTCTGATTCTCACTCACGTCCGCTCCGGTCCTCTCGCCTCAAGCCGATGCACTCCGGTTCCCCCACTCCCCGACACCTGCGACGACGGACATTCTGCCGGTCGGCGGCGTGCGGGCGTCCCATCCTCGCACGGGCGGGCACCGGCAGCGCCACCACCCACCCGACGCGCACATGTCACCCCCCGTGCCGTCCTCCGGTCCCGTTCGTCACACGGATCGGGGGAGATTCGGTGACGACGGGTGTGCACGGGCCGCCGAGCGGAGATCCTGGTGCCCGCACGCACACAGATGTCGACAGCGCGTCACGGGGGAAGTGCGAGAACAGTGGAACGTGCGCAGCAACCCGCCGGCACCGGCCGGCCGCCCGCGGCAGCCCTGGAACTCCTGGTCCACGGCGTCGGCGGTACCACGCCCGAGAAGATGCTGAACGATCCACGCACCGTACGGATCACCGGCGACGACACGGCCGCCGTGTTCCGCCGCGCCGACGACGTGGACGCCGACCACGCCGGCACCGCGACCGGCGGTCCCCGGGACCGCCCGGTCCCCGAGGCCTACGTCTGGTGCAACCTGACCTCGGGCAACGGCACGCGCGCCCTGTGGCTGCTGCTCCTGCCGTTCATGGTCGTCAACCTCGCCCACTGGATGCGTCCGGCGGCGAAGGAACGCACCCGCGTGGTCCGCCTCTACGGCCTGCTGGTGCGGCTCGCCGGCCTGACCCTGACCGTGCTGCTCGTCGCCGCGGCCTGCGAGGTCGCCCTGGACCTGACGGCCTGGCAGTGCGCGGGCACGTCGTCGTGCGCCGGACGGCACTCCTGGCTGGGCTTCCTGTCGCCCGCGGTCAGGGACGGCGGCTGGTGGACCACGCCCGGCCGACGTCTCGCCCTCGCGGCCGTCGTCCCGACGGCTCTCACCGCGCTCCTGTGGTACCTCTCCCACCGCACCTGGCGGGCCTACGAGTCCCAGGAACCCCCGAACGGCAGGCCCGAGCCGGAGGACGTGCTCGGCCACACCGCCCTGGGCCGCCCCGGCTTCTGGTACGGGCGCCGCCTGGTGGCCCGGCTGCGCGCGGCCCACACGGCGGCGGGCCTGCTCACGGTGGCCGCCGCGGTCGGCACGGCCGCCGCCCGGCAGGACCGCGCCCCCGGCGGCCCCGCCCTGCTGGACGTCCTCGGACGGCTCCTGGAAGCAGCCCTGGCCGCCGGCGCCGTCGCCACGGTCTGGGTCGTCTGCCGCAGAGGCCGCAGCGAACGCCGTCTCGACCGTGTGCTCGACGCCCACCTCGTACGACGCCTGCCCCTGGCCGCCCTCGTCCTGCTCGCGCTCACCCTCGTGTACGCCGGCTGGCACCGTCCCGGCTGGGAGTCGGACGGCCGCCTCCCGGGGGACACGACCTTCGGCGCGATCACCCTCCTCCAGGGCGCCCTGGTGCTCGCCATGGCCGTGGTGGCCTCCGTCCTGTACCGACGCTCCGCCCGCGACCCCGAGGGGCGTGCCGCCCTGCGCGGCCTGGGCGGGCCCGCCGTCGCGACCCTGGCCTGCGCGCTCGGCGGTGTGATGTCCGGCGGCGTCTCCCAGCGCGTCTCCGACTGGCTCGACGGCACCGGCACCTCCCTGCCCGGCCCGCCGGTGCTGCTGACCTGGCAGGCGTCCGTGATCCCGGTGCTGCTGATCGTGCTGCTCGTCCTGGGCGGGCTGCTCGGCCGCAGCGCATGGCGCCTCACCCGCGCCGAACGTGTGGCGGTGGCCCGGGACTACGGGGCCGAACCCGGCGATCCGGCGCACACCCAGCGCATCGCCCGGGCCCGCGCGCTGGCCACCCTCACCGACCGTGCCCCGCTCCTGGTCGCCGTCACCGCCGCCACGACCCTGCTCCTGGGCGCGGGCGCCCTGGTCGGCGCCTTCGCCACCGGCCGGACGCCCGGCCGGGCCGCCGAGGGCGCCCACGCCTTCGTCCGGGGCGCCGCCGAGACCGGCCAGGCGATCGGCTCCTGGCTCATCGGCCTCGGCTTCATACTGTTCGTCACCTGGGGCAGACGCGCCTACAAGGACGCCTCCGCACGGCGCACGATCGGCATCCTGTGGGACGTCGGCACCTTCTGGCCGCGCGCCGCTCACCCCTTCTCCCCGCCCTGCTACGCCGAGCGCGCGGTGCCCGACCTGACCTGGCGCATGGCCACCTGGACGCGCGCCACCGGCGGCCGCCTGGTGATCTCCGGCCATTCCCAGGGCAGCGTCCTCGCCGCCGCCGCGGCCTGGCAACTGACCGCCGCCGACCGCAAACGCGTCGCGCTGCTCACCTACGGCTCCCCGATCGAGCGCCTCTACGGCCGCTGGTTCCCGGCCCACTTCGGACCGGCCGCGCTGAGCGCCCTGCACGAGGACATCGACTGCTGGCGCAACCTCTACCGGCTCACCGACCCCATCGGCGGCCCGGTCCGGCTGTCCGGCGACAGCTGCGGCCCCGAGGTCGACCGTCCGCCCCTCGCGGACCCGCTCGCCTACGGTCGCACCGAGGACCACCCCCTGCCCGCACCCGTCCTGGGCCACTCCGACTACCAGGCGGACCCGGCGTTCGCAGAGGAACGCGAGCTGCTCCTGGCCCGCCTCCGCCCGGAGGTCCCGGTGCAGCGCGCGCAGGCCGGGGAGCCGGAGCGCCCGCGGACGGGGGTCGCCGAGGCCGAGGGGGACAGGAGCGCATCGGGCTGAGGGTTCCGCGACGTCGCATCGCCCCCGCAGGCCAGGCGCGACTTCGCGGCACCCCCTAGGGAAGCTCCGGCAGGTCCTCCGCGAACAGCAGCGTCAGATCGTCCTTGCTCGGCTCCGCCACCTGCGCCACCCGGCCCGCGTGCCGCTCCACCATCGCCTCGAACGTGCGGCGCGCGGTACGGCCGTTGCCGAAGGCGGGGCCCTTCGGGATCTCCGTGAAGTACTTCAGCAGCGCCTCCGCGGTTCCCGGGGCGAGCTGGTACTCGTGCTCGTCGGCCTGCTGCTCCACGATCCGCAGCAGCTCCTCGGGGCCGTAGTCGCCGAAGGTGATGGTCCGTGAGAACCGGGACGCCACACCGGGGTTGACCGACAGGAACCGCTCCATCTCGGCCGTGTATCCCGCGACGATCACGACCACGGCGTCCCGGTGGTCCTCCATCAGCTTCACGAGCGTGTCGATGGCCTCCTTGCCGAAGTCGCGCCCGGCGTCCTCCGGCGACAGGGCGTACGCCTCGTCGATGAACAGCACGCCGCCACGGGCCCGTTCGAAGGCCTCCTGCGTGCGGATCGCGGTGGAGCCGATGTGCTCGCCCACCAGGTCGACGCGGGACACCTCGACGAGATGGCCCTTTTCCAGCACGTCCAAGGCGGCGAGGATCTCGCCGTACAGCCGTGCGACGGTCGTCTTGCCGGTGCCGGGGGAGCCGGTGAAGACCAGGTGGCGCTTGACGGAGGCCGCCTTGAGGCCCGCCTGCTGCCGGCGCCGGCCCACCTCGATCATGTCGATGAGCGCCCGCACCTCCCGCTTGACGCTCTCCAGACCCACCAGCGCGTCGAGTTCGCCGAGGACGTCCTTCGAGGTCCGCACCGGTGTGTCCGGTGCGGTGGTGGCGGGGACCTCCGGCAGGCCGGCCCGTGGCTCGGGGACCGCGCCGAGGATCAGCCCCGCCGACTGAGGGGTCGTCTGCAGGGCCGTGGCCGGCGTGGCCGTCGGCGGTGTGCGCAGGCTCGCGCTCTCGTCGCTGGTGCAGTCCTCCACCACCGGACCGGAACCGGCCGCCGGGTCCGCGCCGCCGTCGGCGAACTCGTAACCACTGCGGGCGCAGCGCTCGGTGCGGCACCGGCGCAGCGTCGTGCGGCAGCCGTCTATCACGTGGAAGCCGTAGCCGCCGCTCTTCGTCACCCGGCAGTTCAGGAAGCTGCCGCGGCCCCCGGCCGACACGTAGAACCCCGCCTCGCCGGGGGAGTCCACCGTGCACCGCTCGACGGTGGGGTCGGCGCCCTTGGTGACGATCACGCCCGTCTGCGTGGCGTCCAGGGTGCAGTTGGTGAGGTTGCCGCCGCTGCCGTGGTCGCGGAACCAGGCGCCGGTCGCCGCCTCCCGGATCCGGCAGTCGTCGAGTTGGGCGGTCGCGCCGTCGCTCACCGACACGGCCGTGTTGCGCACCTGGAACAGGTCGCTGTCGACGACGTCCGCGCGCGAGCCGCGGTCGAGGACGAACAGGGCGTCCGGCACGTCGTGCACCCGGCAGGAGTCCAGCACCGCGGTGGCGCCGTCGCTGACCCAGACGGCCGGGTAGTCGCCGGTGCTGTCGCAGATCTCGGACTGGTGGGCGTCCACCCGCGTGCCCGGATCCCACACCGACAGCCCGTTGCGCCCGAACTGTCGCACCGTCGTCCGCGTCAGCGTCAGAACGGAGCGCGAGCGCAGGTCGATCGCGTTCTCCGGGATGTCGTGGATACGGCAGTCGGCGAGGGTGAGCACGGCGTCCGTGTCGAGGGTGACCCCGTCCGCGGTGGTGCGGTGGACGTCGCAGTCGGTGAGGTGCGCGGTGGCCTGTGCGGTGATGTGGACGCCGTTGCCGCGGACCTCGGAGACCTCGCAGCCAACCGCTTCCAGCGCGGAGTTGTCGCCGGTCGCGCTCAGTCCCGTGCCCGAGGCGCGGCGCACCTTGCAGCGCTCCAGACGGGGGTGGCCACCCCCGCGCACCGCGACGCCCGCCTGCCCGGCGGCGACGACCTCGCAGTCCTCGAAGACACCCCCGCCGCCGTCGACCACGGCGATGCCGATGCCGGCCGGGTTGTCGACGGTGCACCGCCGGACGGTCGGGCGGGCATGGCCGCGCACCTCGATGCCGGCGGCGGACCGTGTGACGATCCGCAGGTCCAGCAACTCCGGCGCGCCGTCCTCGACGAGGACCGCGGGCGCGGCCGCGTCCTGGCCCTCCACGTGCAGGTCCTGGACGACCGCCGAGGCGCGTACGGTCAGCGGCACCCCGTCCACCGGCGCGATGCGCACGGACCCGGGCAAGCCCTCCGGGCCGCGCAGGGTCACGGACCGCTGCACGACGAGGTTCTCCCGGTAGATGCCGGGAGCGATGGTGAGGACGTCGCCCTCGGCCGCGGCCTCCAGGGCGGCGGCGAGCGATGCGTACTCACCCGTGCGGCGGCGCCACCTCGATGTGCCGGTGTGCGTCACCTGGACCGTGCCCTGTGCCATGGCGTTGCTGTGCCCCCACCTCGGTCGTACTGATCGCTCGTTCACCTTCGGGGCGCTGACAGCCGCACCCCGGCAGGCGCACTCGCGCGCGGGTTGATGCCTCGTGCTTCGGCCGGTCCACCGTAGCGTGCGCGAGGGCGATGAGTTGACCGTGACGCGACGCGTCAGCTACCGGTACCGGTACGGCCCCAGTCCGGACCGGCGCGGTCCCAGGCCTGGTCCCAGCGGACGTAACGGCGGTGGACCATGCGCCAGACGATCAGTCTTCGCACGCCCTCGACGACGCCGGCGGTGACGACGGCGGCGCCGAAGCCCGCGAGCACGGCGTGCGTCGTCGCCGTGGCGGTGTCGAGCGGGCGGGCCACGAGACGGCCGTGCGTGTCCGTCCATATCGCGAAGTGGTCCCCGGGCCGCGGGGAGTCGAGGCCCGCCAGCACCGCCCCGTGGTGTGCGGTGCCGTCGGGGGCGGTCCAGTCGGCGATCACCCGGGTGCGGGTGTCCCGCCCGGAGGCGCTCTCGGGATCCGCCTCCAGCAGCGAGCCGTCGATCTTCCGTACGACGGTGGCCGTGATCTCGTGGCGGGATGCGCGCTGTTCGCGGACCGACTGCTGCAACGAGTCCTGGGCGACGGCACCGGCGAGTGCGCCCACGGCGGGCGCGACGAGCAGGATGAGGAGCAGCGCCGACAGGGCGACCCACGCCTCGACCAGGTCCGTCGTACGGCGCAGCGGGTTGTGCCGCCAGCGCCAGAGTCCACCGATCACTCGCAACGGTCCCGCACCCCCTTCCCGCTCCGTGATAACCCCCCGTCGAGGCGTTCACGCGCGGGACCGGTCGAAGAGAGAGCGAAATCACCTGTGCCCGGACCCCTCACGCACGCCTCACAAGAGCGAACGGGCAAGGGACGAGCGGAGGTTCCCACAGCGGGAGGGGCCTCGGGACTCGGCCGGAACCAGGTCGGTGTCGGTGGGGCGGCCCGGCGGGACTAGGCGACGATCGTGACCGGATCACCGACTTGGATCGTGCCGCGGGAGAGCGGCACCAGGTTCTGCCCGAAGACGAGCTTGCCGCCGAGGCGCCGGTGCCGGCCCAGCGTGTACAGGGGTTCCTTGCCGCGGCCCGCGGTGGCCTGGTCGGTCGTGGTCACCACACACCGGCCGCAGGTCTTCGCGACACGGAAGCCGACCTCCCCGATGGTCAGGCGCGACCAGCCGTCCTCGGCCCACGGATCGGTGCCCGCCACGACGACGTTGGGCCGGAAGCGGTCCATCGGCAGCGGGCCCTCGGCGGCGTGCTCGCCGCGCGCGATCAGAGAGTTGAGGGCGTCGAGGGACGCGCTGGTGGCGACCAGCAGCGGATAGCCGTCGGCGAACGTGACCGTCTCACCGGGCAGCGCGTACTCGGGATCGACGGGGCGGCGCGTCGCGGGATCGTCCATGTGGACCAGACGTACGTCGGCGCCGAGGTGGGCACTGCACCAGGCGTGCGCGGCCTCGTCGGCGAGGACCCCCTCGACCTTGTCGCGGAAGATCTCCAGCGACACCGTGCCCACCGGCTCCGGTACCGGCACGGTCAGCGGCTCCAGCCCGGGCGCGGACAGACGGAGGCCGCCGCCGGGCAGGAGCTCGGCGGCGGCCAGCGCGAGGCGTGGCTGCTGACGTTGCGTGACGACCTTTCCCCCGTCGTCGATCAGCGCCCAGCGTCGGTCTCCGGCCAGCCCCCAGGGCTCCACGACGGCCTCCCGGGGCGACTGGCCCCGGAACGCCTTGACCGGATGAACGTGGATCGACAGCAGTTGCGCATTGCCCATGGGGTCATCCTGCCAGGTGGCGCGGACGCCCCCGGGTCGGCTCAGTAGCCGCGGTACTGCTGCTGGTTGTACGGATCCTGGTACTGAGGAGCGGCGGGCCGGGGAGCCGCGGGGCGCATGGCCTCGTAACCCATACCGGGCGCCGCCGGGCGCGGCTGCTGCGCCTGCGGACCGGGGTAGCCGCGCGGCGCGGTGGCCTGCGGCGGGATGTAGGCCGCGGGGGCCTGCTGCAGCGGCGCGGGCTGCTGGGCCTGCGGATAGCCGTAGGAGGGCTGGGACGGGGCCGCCGGGAGGGCGGGCAGCGCCGACGGCAGCGCGGGCAGGCTGCTGCCCGTGTCGTAGGCGGCGGGGACCCGGATCGGGGCGATCTGCGGGGTGCCCCGCTCGGCCACGAGCGAGTCATAGATCGGGGTGTCCGGGAAGGAGGCGGAGTAGTAGCCGCCGCCATAGGTGGAGCGGGGGGAGGTCATGGCACATAAGTTAAGCCCACGATGTGCTGGTTGGGGAGACCGATAAGAGGGTTGTTTTCCGTGTCCGCGGTGACGCTGGATCCCCAATCCGAGCGAACTTGGGAAAAAGGGGCAGCGATCGCAGCGCTGATCGTGTAAAGCCCGAGTTCCGACGGGGTTACCGGCGGTTGGCCCTCCGGAGCCCGGTGACTGTTTCCGCGCCGCGGATGGGCGTTCGCTCTTCGGCCGAATAGGTTGACCGGGTAAACAAGCCGAAGGGGTGCCGGGGCGCGCGCCCCGGCGCGGGAACACGGGATGGGGGGCGGACATGTCGATGCCGAAGGGATCCAACGCTCCGGTGCCGACGGCGGCACTGCGGGTGGAGGTCGGCTGGCGTTCCGGGCCGGGCGTGCCCGACGCGGACGCGTCGGCGCTGCTGCTGGTCGGCGGAAAGGTCCGGTCCGACGCCGACTTCGTCTTCTACAACCAGCCGACGCACACCTCGGGCGCGGTCCGCCACGAGGGCAAACGGGACGCGGGGGGCCGGGTGACCGACACCCTTCTCGTCGACCTCGCGCGCGTGGAGCCCGCGATCGAGACCGTCGTCCTGGCCGCCTCGGCCGACGGCGGCGCGTTCGGACAGGTGCCCGACCTCTACGTCGAGGTGCGGGACGCCGCGCAGAACGGTGTCGTGGCCCGGTTCGACAGCACCGGCGCGACCGTCGAGACGGCGTTCGTGCTGGGCGAGTTCTACCGCCGCCAGGGCGCGTGGAAGTTCCGTGCTGTCGGCCAGGGCTACGGCAGCGGCCTCGAGGGACTCGCCACGGACTTCGGCATCACCGTCGACGAGCCGCAGCACACGGCGCCCCAGGTGACCGCTCCGGCCCTGCCGCCCCCTCCGACGCTGCCCGCCACCGTCCCCCCGCCGGTCCACCGCACCCCGCCTCCGCCGCCGGCCCCGCCCACCGCACCGGTCAGCCTGAGCAAGGTGACACTCACCAAGGCCGCGCCGACGGTCTCGCTGACCAAACAGGGCGGCACCTCGGGCGTGATGCGCGTGAACCTCAACTGGGAGATGCGCAAGCAGTTCTCGGGGTGGGGCAGCAAGCGCGGTCGAGCGATCGCGCTGCACAACGACCTCGACCTCGACCTGTGCGCGCTGTTCGAACTGGCCGACGGCCGCAAGGGAGTCGTCCAGTCCCTGGGCAACGCCTTCGGCGCCCTGCACCAGCCGCCGTACATCCACCTCGACGGGGACGACCGCACCGGGGCCGTGGCCCGCGGTGAGAACCTCACCGTCAACCTGGACCACAGGAACGACTTCCGGCGCATCCTCGTCTTCGTGACCATCTACGAGGGCGCCCGTTCCTTCGCCGACCTGCACGCCACGGTGACGCTGCAGCCCCAGTTCGGCGCCCCGATCGACTTCTCCCTGGACGAGTGCACCGTTCCCTCGACGGTGTGCGCGCTGGCGCTGATCACCAACCACGGCGGCGACCTCGTCGTCCAGCGAGAGGCCCGCTACCTGGTGCCCGAGCGCGGGGTGAGCCCCCAGCGGACCGTCGACCACGCCTACGGCTGGGGCATGAACTGGACGCCCGGCCGCAAGTAGGCCGCCTCCGGGCGTGATCAGCCCTCGTCGGCCACCGCGTCCGGACGCGTGTAGGTGCGGCCCTTCCAGGCCGCACCTCGCCCCCGGTAGTGCTGCACCGCGGAATCCACCGTCATCAGCAGATAGAGGAACGCGGTGAACGGCAGGAGCGGAGCGAGCCACAGCGGCTGGCGGTAGTAACGGAGCATCGGGACGTACGTCCCCGTCATCACCAGCCACGCGGCGCCGCCGGGCACCACCACGGCCGTGTCGCCCAGAGCGAGCCCGGCGAGGAGGGCGAGGGGCGGCACCAGGTACACCAGGGCCAGGCCCAGCACCGTGCCCGCCAGCACGAAAGGACTGTGCCGCAGTTGCGCGTAGGCGCTGCGCGAGACCATCCGCCACAGGTCGCGCAGCCGTGGGTAGGGCCGGACGCTGTCCACGCGGTCGGCCAGCCCCAGCCAGACGTGACCGCCGCTCGCCTTCACGGCCCGCGCGAGCGCCACGTCGTCGATGACCGCCTGGCGGATCGCGTCCGGGATCCGGGCCCGCTCGGCAGCCGCCGTACGCAGCAGCACACAGCCGCCGGCCGCGGCCGCCGTCCGCGCTCCGCGCCGGGCGATGCGGCGGAAGGGGTACAACTGCGCGAAGAAATAGACGAAGGCCGGCACGACCAGTCGCTCCCACAGGCTCTCCGCCCGCAGCCGCGCCATCTGGGAGACGACGTCGAAGCCCCCGGAGAGGGCCGCCGCGACCAGTTCGCGGAGGCTGTCGGGCGCGTGCGCGATGTCGGCGTCCGTCAGGAGGAGGTACTCGGGGTCACGCGCGCGTGCCAGGCCGATGCCGTGCCGTACCGCCCAGAGCTTCCCGGTCCAGCCCGTCGGCGGTTCGCCCGGCGAGCCGACGGTCAGGGGCAGTCCGCCGTGCCGCCGCGCGAGCCCCCGGGCCAGTTCCCCGGTGCCGTCGGTGCTGCCGTCGTCGACGAGGAAGATCTCCGCCCGACCCGGATACTCCTGGGCCAGCAGCGACGGCAGACTCGCCGGCAGCACCGCCGCCTCGTCGCGCGCGGGGACGACGACACAGACCGACGGCCACTCCCCGGGCTCCCGGCGCGACGGCAGCCGGACGTCCGTGCGCCAGAAGAAGCCCTGACAGAGCAGCAGCCACAGCCAGGCGGCCAGGGATACGGCGGCGGTCCACACAACGGCGCTCACCCGCGCAGTCTGCCCCACCGGACCGGGCGGCAAGGTCACATCGTCTATGGTTGCCGGGTGAAGATCGCGCTCATGGACTCCGGAATCGGGCTGCTGGCGGCCACCGCCGCGGTGCGGCGCCTGCGACCCGACGCCGATCTCGTGCTGTCCCTCGACCCCGACGGCATGCCCTGGGGGCCGCGTACCCCCGAGGACCTCACCGCGCGCGCGGTGGCCGTCGCCGAGGCCGCCGCCGCCCACCGTCCCGACGCCCTGATCGTCGGCTGCAACACGGCGACCGTGCACGCCCTGCCCGCCCTGCGCGCCCGCCTCGAACCGGACATCCCGGTGATCGGCACCGTCCCCGCGATCAAGCCGGCCGCGGCCGGTGGCGGCCCCGTCGCGATCTGGGCCACGCCCGCCACCACCGGCAGCCCCTACCAGCAGAACCTCATCGCTGACTTCGCCGACGGCGTCACCGTAGCCGAGGTGCCCTGCTGGGGCCTGGCCGAGGCCGTCGAACGGGCGGACGAGGCGGCGATCGACGCCGCCGTCGCCGCGGCCGCCGCGCTGACCCCCGACGAGGTGACGACCGTCGTCCTGGGCTGCACCCATTACGAACTCGTCGCCGAACGCATCCGCGCCGCCGTCCAGCGCCCCGGCCGCCCCCCGCTCGTTCTGCACGGCTCGGCAGGCGCGGTGGCCGCGCAGGCGCTGCGCCGCATCGGCGCCCGCCCGCAGCCCGAGGCGTCGGCCGACGGCACCGTGACGGTGCTGCTCAGCGGCCGGGAAGGCGAGCTTCCGGCACCCGCGCTCGCCTACGCGGAAGGCCGGCTCCTCCAGGCGGTCAGCCCCGCCCAGTGACCGGCGGTCGCCGACACGGCGCCGCAGTTCCTCCGTCGTCCAGCCGGCGGAGTCACCCTGTGCGACCCGGTACCGGCGGACCGAAACCTGAGTAATCTCGACACTATGAGGGACCACCGCCCCAGCGCCGAGAACACCCCCGATCCCGACGTCTGGCACGGACGCGCCACCAACCGCTTCCAGTGGGTTTTCGCGCTCATCGGCGCCGCCTGCATGGCGCTCGGCATCGAACTGGCGGTCGACTCGGCGTGGACGTCCGGTGTCGCGCCGCTGGTCATGTCCGTCGTCGGCTGCATCGCCGCCGGTCTGCTGGTCCTCTTCGGCACCCTCGCCTTCGTCCACGTCGACCTCAAGCTCGACAGGGAGTGCCTCGAGATCCGCTGCGGGCACATCGGCCTGCCGCGCCGCCGTATCCCGCTGGCCCATGTCGCCGGAGCCGACTTCGAGCCGCACGTCACCCCGCGCCACTGGGGCGGCTGGGGCTACCGATGGCGACCGGAGATGGGCACCGCCGTCGTCGTACGGCGGGGCGAGGGCGTGGTGCTGCGCTTCTGGGACGGCCGCACACTCACGATCACCGTGGACGACGCGGAGTCCGCCGTACAGGTCATCAGGGACCGGCTGCGGCAGGGCACGCCCGGCGCGGCGCACTGACCTCAGACGGCCGGTCGGTCCCCGCGCGGGCGCGGATCCCTCTCCCACCTCGCCGGCGCCTCGGCCGACGTCGGCACGGTCGTGAGCGGACGGGCCGTGGCGAGGCCGGCCAGCAGGCCCGCGCCGACCGACACCGTGGTGAAGCTCAGAGCGTTGCCGACCGCGGCGACGGCGGCCAGGGCCGTGAGCGTGGCCCCCGCCGTCAGCACGACCGGCGTCGGCCGCGCGGCGCGCCACAGGGCGAACAGCACCCAGCAGAAGACCGCCGCGAGGAGCAGCACACCGACGACTCCCTGCTCCGCGGCCATCTGGAACGGCGCGGAGTGCGGCTTGCCGTCGGACAGCGTCGACCGCGCGGCCGTCGCGCTGAGCCCCCCGAAGCGCCCCGGGCCCACTCCGACGCCGGGGTCCTCGCGCGCCAGGCGCAGCGCGTCGCGCCACAGGCCGACCCGGTGGGGGGTGAGCCGGTCCTCCAGGGAGGCGGCGAGTCCACCGGGCAGCGCGTTCCCGGCGACCGCCCAGGTCAGCCCCGTCACCGCGGCCGCCGTCAGGGTGAACAGCGCGAGGCCCGGCCCTCGACGGCGTACCCGACCGGCGGCCAGGGAGCACAGCAGCACTCCACAGCAGGTGACCGCCGCCGTGGTCGAGCCCAGCGCGGCCCCGGTCACCGCGACACCACCGGCCAGACCCCGCAGGGCGAGCCGCAGCGAGGGCACGGGCGTGGCCGCGGCGGCGCAGCACGCGGCGCCGGCCGACAGCGTGAGCACCGCGGCCGTGGCACCCGCACGGCCCAAGGGAGCGGCGATCTCGGGCCCCGGGGAGAGCCGGGGCAGGGCCACCGCAAGCGCGAGACCGGCCAGGGCCGCCGCACAGGGCGCGGCCACGGGCAGGAGCACCCCGGAGACCCGCCCGGCCGCGTACCCGGCGGCGACGGCCAGAACCGCCAGCAGGACGCCTTCGGGCCGCCCGCCGTGCACGGCCGCGGTGATCACGGACCAGGTGGCGCAGGCGCCGAGCACCATCACACCGGCCGCGTCCGAAACGTTTCGTCTCCCCTCGTCCGCGCCCTGACCGGCTGCGGACGTCATCCCCGTGGACCCCACCCCGTCCCCCCGAATCCGGTGGCCCCCGACCGTGACCTGCCCCGGCCGCCCCGCGCGACAGGAGTTCTGGCACACCGTAACGGCTGATGGGTGGTTTGTGGATGAGTCGCACCAGGATGCGCGGGGATGCCGGACAAGGACAGCCCCCGGACCGTGCTGTCAGCCCAAAGCTCACCCGCCGTACACTCCCGGAGTGACCGTCACCGCAACCACCGTGGGCCGGCAGGACCAGATGGAGCCCTCGGCCGCGCCCTCGCGCGGTGCCCGGCTCCTGCGCCTCGTCCCGGCCGCCGCCGCGGCACTCTCCGGAGTCCTGCTCTACGTCAGCTTCCCCCCGCGCACCCTGTGGTGGCTGGCCCTGCCGGCCTTCGCCGGCCTCGGCTGGGTACTCCGCGGCCGCGGTTGGAAGGCGGCCTTCGGCCTCGGTTACCTCTTCGGCCTCGGCTTCCTGCTGCCCCTGCTGGTGTGGACCGGCGTCGAGGTCGGCCCCGGCCCCTGGCTCGCCCTGGTGGCCATCGAGGCGGTCTTCGTCGCCCTGGTCGGCGTCGGCGTGGCGGCGGTGTCGAAGCTGCCGGCCTGGCCGGTGTGGGCGGCCGCGCTGTGGATCGCCGGCGAGGCGGCACGCGCGCGTGTGCCCTTCCGCGGCTTCCCCTGGGGCAAAATCGCCTTCGGGCAGGCGGACGGTGTCTTCCTGCCGCTCGCCGCGGTGGGCGGCACGCCCGTGCTCGGCTTCGCGGTCGTCCTGTGCGGTTTCGGCCTCTACGAGGTCGTCCGTGTGGCCCTGGACTGGCGGCGCACCCGCGAGGTCCGGCGCACGGCCGCCGCCGTGGCCCTGCTCAGCCTGGCCGCCCCGGTCCTGGCGGCCGTGGCCGCCCGCCCCCTGGTGAGCGACAAGGCCGAGGACGGCACCGCGACGGTCGCCGTCATCCAGGGCAACGTCCCCCGCCTCGGTCTGGAGTTCAACGCCCAGCGCCGCGCCGTGCTCGACTACCACGCGCGCGAGACGGAGCGGCTGGCCGCCGAGATCAAGGCCGGCAAGGTGCCCCGGCCCGACTTCGTGCTGTGGCCCGAGAACTCCTCCGACATCGACCCCTTCGCCAACGCCGACGCCGCCGCGGTCATCGAGAAGGCCGCCAAGGCCGTCGACGCGCCCATCTCGGTCGGCGGAGTCGTCGAGCGCGACGGCAGGCTCTACAACGAGCAGATCCTGTGGGACCCCGCCAAGGGCCCGACCCAGACCTACGACAAGCGGCAGGTCCAGCCGTTCGGCGAGTATCTCCCGCTGCGCTCGTTCATCGGGGCCATCAACGAGACCTGGACCTCGATGGTCCACCAGGACTTCAGCCGGGGCAGCGAACCCGGCGTCTTCGACCTCGACGGCACCGAGGTCGGCCTCGCCACCTGCTACGAGGCCGCCTTCGACTGGGCCGTGCGCGACACCGTCACCCACGGCGCCCAGATGATCTCCGTGCCCAGCAACAACGCCACCTTCGACCGCAGCGAGATGACCTACCAGCAGCTCGCCATGTCGCGCGTACGCGCCGTCGAGCACAGCCGGACCGTCACCGTGCCCGTGACCAGCGGCGTCAGCGCGATCATCCTCCCGGACGGGACGATCACCCAGAAGACCGGCATGTTCGTCGCGGACTCCCTGGTCCAGGAGGTGCCGCTGCGCTCCTCGCAGACGCCCGCGACACGCCTCGGGATCCTCCCCGAGATCGCCCTGCTGCTCGTCGCCGCCGGCGGTGTGGGCTGGGCGATCGGCGCGGGCATGCGCGGGCGGCGGGGCTGAGGCCCCGCCCTCCGGGCGGACGACGCGACGTCGCGGACACCCCCCCGGCCGTACGAGGGGGCCTGCCGAGCTAGGGCGGCGTCCGTCCGGTCGTACGCCTCCTACGCCTCGCACGCTTCGTGCGCCCCGTGGCGCGCCTCCGGGCGAGGGGGCGGCGCGGTTAGGGTCGGGGAATGGCGACTCCCGACTTCATCCGCGAGATCCGGGCCTCCGCGGGCCACCACCTCCTCTGGCTCCCCGGCGTCAGCGCCGTCGTCTTCGACGACGAGGGCAGGGTGCTGCTCTGCCAGCGCTCGGACAACCACCAGTGGACCGTGATCACGGCCATCCCGGATCCGGGTGAGCAGCCCGCCGACTGTGCCGTGCGGGAGGTGTACGAGGAGGCCGGCGTGCACTGTGTGCCCGAGCGGGTCGTCCTGGTGCGCTCCGGGAGGGAGGTCGAGTACCCGAACGGCGACCGGTGCCAGTTCATGGACATCACCTTCCGCTGCCGGGCCGTCGGCGGCGAGGCACGGGTCAACGACGACGAGTCCCTCGAGGTGGGCTGGTTCGCCTTGGACGCGCTGCCCGTCATGCACGAACGGCAGCTCTTCCGCATCAAGCAGGCCCTCTCCGACGAACCCACGTGGTTCGAAACCACGAGTTCGGAATGAAGTGTGGGGTGTGACCACATGGGGCGGCGGTCGGATGCTGCCTAGGGTCGCATCATGACCACGCCCCCCGCCGTCCCTGGTCCCCACGCCCCCTCGCTCGACCTCGGCGGTCGCACCGCACTCGTCACCGGCGCCGCCGGCGGCATCGGCCGCGCCTGCGCGCTGCGGCTGGCGGCCGCCGGCGCGAAGGTGCGGGCGGTCGACCGGGACGCCCCCGGCCTGGAGACGCTCGCCGAGAACGCCGCCGGACTGCCGGGCGCCGTCGAGCCGCACGTCCTGGACCTGACCGACCTGGACGCCGCCGAACTCGCCGCCGCGGGCACCGACGTGCTCGTCAACAACGCCGGGCTGCAACTCGTGCGCCCGCTCGAGGAGTTTCCGCCCGACGTCTTCCACACGGTGCTCACCGTGATGCTCGAGGCGCCGTTCCGGCTCATCCGAGGCGCCCTGCCCCACATGTACGGGCAGGGCTGGGGCCGCATCGTCAACATCTCCTCGGTGCACGGACTGCGCGCCTCCGCCTACAAGTCGGCGTACGTGGCCGCCAAACACGGGCTGGAGGGCCTGTCCAAGACCGCCGCCCTCGAAGGCGCCCCCCACGGCGTGACCTCCAACTGTGTGAACCCCGCCTATGTGCGCACCCCCCTGGTGGAGAAGCAGCTCGCCGACCAGGCGCGGGCGCACGACCTGCCCGAGGAACGCGTGCTGGCCGAGGTCCTCCTGCGGGACAGCGCCGTCAAGAGGCTGATCGAACCGGAGGAGGTCGCCGAGGCCGTCGCCTATCTGTGCGGCCCGCAGGCGTCCTTCGTGACCGGCACCTCGCTCGTCCTGGACGGCGGCTGGACCGCGCACTGAGCGACCCGGCGCCCGGCGGATCCGGAGTTTTCCACAGGGCTGACGGGCCCGCCCGGTCATGAGGAATCCTGTGAGCATGTCCCGCGATCACGTGGAGCCGGTCGAGCGCTCCGTCAGCGATGCCTCGGCGCCCGCGGGCGCCGAGGCGGCCCCGGGCGCGCCCGACCGCGCCGAGGCGCCGTTCCTCGAGTTGCTCGCCCGGGGCGCGGCCGCCGAGGCGTACGAGCGGCCGGTACTGCTCGCGCGCGCCGAGGGGCGGCCCGCCGAGCGGATCGCGGCACTCGAACACGCCAAACTGCTCGCGCTGCGCGTGCGCGCCGAGCTGGAGGGCCGCCGCCGACGGGAGGCCGAGTTGTCGGCGCTCTTCGAGACCGCCCACGACCTGGCGGGACTGCGCGACGTCGACGCCGTCCTGCAGGCGATCGTCCAGCGGGCCCGCTCGCTGCTCGGCACGGACGTCGCCTACCTCAGCCTCAACGACCCGGTCCGGGGCGACACCTACATGCGGGTCACCGAGGGCTCGGTCGCCGCCCGCTTCCAGCAGTTGCGCCTCGGGATGGGGGAGGGCCTCGGCGGCCTGGTCGCCCAGACCGCCCGCCCGTACGTCACCGACGACTACTTCCGCGACGAACGCTTCCGGCACACCGCGACCATCGACGCGGGCGTGCGCGACGAGGGCCTCGTGGCCATCCTCGGCGTACCGCTGACGCTGGGGGCCAACGTCATCGGGGTTCTGTTCGCCGCCGACCGGCGCGCCCGCGTCTTCGAGCGGGAGCAGATCGCCCTGCTCGGTTCCTTCGCAGCGCTGGCCGCCGCCGCCATCGACACCGCCAACCTGCTCACCGAGACCCGCTCGGCCCTGGCCGACCTCGAACACGCCAACGAGATCATCCGCGACCGCAGCGGGGTCATCGAACGCGCCTCGGACGTCCACGACCGGCTCGCCGAACTCGTCCTGCGCGGAGGCGGGGTGCACGACGTGGCGGCCGCGGTCTCCCAGGTCCTCGACGGCACGGTCGAGTTCCGGGAGGCCGTCGCCGCGCCGGCCGGCGCCCTGGAGGCGTCCCGTGCCGAGGGACACGCCGTGCGGCACCAGGACGACTGGATCGCCGCCGTGGCCGCGGGCGGCGAACTGCTCGGCGCCCTCGTCCTGCGGGGCCACCCCGGCCTCGACCCGGTCGACCAGCGCACCCTGGAACGGGCCGCGATGGTCACCTCCCTGCTGCTGCTCGCCCGGCGTTCCGCGGCGGAGGCCGAACAGCGCGTCCGCGGCGAGCTCCTGGACGACCTCCTCGACGCCCGCGACCGCGACCCGCGCCTGCTGCGCGAGCGCGCCTCCCGGCTCAACGCCGACCTCGACGCCACCCATGTCGTCCTCGCCGCGCGCCTGGACTCCGCCGCGGCCGACGCCGACCAGGAGGCGGCCGCCCGCCGCCGCCTGTGGTCCGCCGCCTCCCACCTCGCCGCCACCCGGCACGGCCTCGCCGCCGCCCGAGACGGCGGAACCGTCCTGCTGCTGCCGCTCGAGCCCGGCGACACCGCGACGGAGGTGGCCCGCCGGACCGCCCGCCACCTGGGCACCGCCGTCCACGAGGCCGTCACCGTCGGCGCCTCCGCACCTGTCCGCGACCTCGCCTCCCGCCCGGACGTCGTGGTCGCCGCCTACGAGGAGGGCCGCCGCTGCCTGGACGCCCTGCGGCTGATGGGCCGCTCCGGTGACGGAGCCGCCGCCGAGGACTTCGGCTTCCTCGGGCTGCTGCTGGCCGGCGACCGGGACGTGGCCGGCTTCGTCGACCGCACCATCGGCCAGGTCGTCGCCTACGACGAACGGCGCGGCACCGACCTGGTGCACACCCTCGACGCCTACTTCGCCTGCGGCATGAGCCCGGCCCGCACCAAGGACGAACTCCACGTCCACGTCAACACGGTGGCCCAGCGCCTGGAGCGCGTCGGCCGCCTGCTGGGCGACGACTGGCAGACCCCCGCCCGCGCGCTGGAGATCCAACTCGCCCTGAGACTCCACCGCCTGGCGTCCCCGATACCGCACTGACCCCCGTACGCGAGTGGCGCGTACGGGGGGCCGGCGGGGCGGGTGCGGATCAGACGGCGCGCGCGTCCGCCGCAGGGGCCGTCGCCTGCTCCGCGTCGGCGGAGGGCTCGATCGCGTTCAGGTCGCGGTGGCGGGTCTCCTTGGCCACGCCCACGGCGACGACCGTCAGCAGGGCCGCGGCGATCACGTACAGCGCGATCGGGGTGGAACTGTCGTAGTCGGCCAGCAGCGCGGTGGCGATGAGCGGCGCCGGCGCGCCCGCCGCGACGGAGGCGAACTGGGCGCCGATGGAGGCGCCGGAGTACCGCATCCGGGTCGCGAACATCTCCGAGAAGAAGGCGGCCTGCGGCGCGTACATCGCCCCGTGCAGCACCAGGCCGACGGTCACGGCGAGGACGAGACTGCCGAAGCCGCCCGTGTCGACGAGCGCGAAGAAGGGGAACATCCACAGTCCGACGCCCACGGCGCCCATCAGGTACACGGGGCGCCGCCCGATCCGGTCCGACAGCGCACCCCAGGCCGGGATGACCGCGAAGTGCACGGCGGAGGCGATGAGCACGGCGTTGAGAGCGGTCTGCTTGGAGACGCCGGCCGAGGTCGTCGCGTACACGAGGATGAACGCGGTGATGACGTAGTACGAGATGTTCTCCGCCATGCGCGCGCCCATCGCCACCAGTACGTCACGCCAGTGGTGGCGCAGCACGGCCACCAGCGGCAGCTTCTCGGCAGCGGCCGCCTGGGTCGCCTTGCGGGTCTCGGCCTGGGCCAGCGCCTGCTGGAAGACGGGCGATTCATCGACAGAGAGACGAATCCACATGCCGACGATCACCAGTACACCGGAGAGCAGGAACGGGATCCGCCACCCCCAGCTGACGAAGGCGGCGTCCGACAGCACGGCGGTGAGGAAGGACAGCACGCCGGTCGCGAGCAGTTGCCCCGCCGGCGCCCCGGTCTGCGGCCACGAGGCCCAGAAGCCGCGCCGCCCGGCGTCCCCGTGCTCGGACACCAGCAGCACGGCCCCGCCCCACTCGCCACCGAGCGCGAAGCCCTGCACCAGTCGCAGCACGGTCAGCAGCACCGGCGCGGCGGTCCCGATGGTCGCGTGCGTGGGCAGCAGCCCGATGGCGAAGGTCGCCCCGCCCATCAGCAGCAGGCTGAGCACCAGCAGCTTCTTCCGCCCCAGCCGGTCTCCGTAGTGTCCGAAGACCAGCGCACCGAGCGGTCGCGCGGCGAACCCGACGGCGTACGTCAGGAAGGACAGCAGCGTGCCGACGAGCGGGTCGGAGTCCGGGAAGAACAGCTCGTTGAAGACGAGCGCGGCGGCGGAGCCGTAGAGGAAGAAGTCGTACCACTCGATGGTGGTGCCGATGAGGCTGGCGGCGACGATGCGCTTGAGGTTGGCGGGTGGTGGGGGAGCGGTGGTTCCGGAGGCCATGTGCGCCACTTCCTCGTGTGCGGTGGGGACGGGTACGTGTCGGCACACGGTAGGAAGATGCAGGTCAGGCGCACATGTGGTGGGGCAACATAGTTCGAGTATTGGCTATGCGTGCGTCCACCATGCCGGCTCACGGAAGGGCGGTTCAGGGGCTCAAAGATGGTCGAAACGAGTGCTGTCCGGGACGCGCAGTTCGGGGTGATTTGACGGTGCGGTGCTGACTCCCGTGCTGGTTTGGTGCTGACTAAAAGGCCCACGTCATCACCCGTGCTCACCCCTCCCGTGCTGACTTGGTGCTGACTACGCTCCGTTGAACTCGGACATCTTGGGGCCGATCGGCTCAGGGCCGTTGCGTGGTGGGCGACCTGAACGAGTCGACCCGGCTTTGCCGCTCGGCTCTGCGGGCAAAGACAAGGCGTTGCGCCTGCGCGTGGTACGCGTTCGGCCCAGCAGAGTCTTCGTAACCCGGGCTGGCGATGATTGACGACTGGGCTCGCGGTGTCAGGCATTGTCTCTGACGGACTCGAGCCCGCGACGGTCGGCTCGACGACACGGCTGATGTCGGGCATACCGAGGTGGACGGTGGGACGGCGGTCGAGCTGGGCGAGTTTCTCCTCTGCTCCAGCGAGGCTGACCTGGAGTCCTTCGACTTCGCCAAGCCACCCTTCGCGCTTGGCCTCGGCGATGCGGGCGATGAGGTTGTCGCGGATGTCGAGGAGCCGTGCCCGTTGGGCCGGATCCGGTCGAAGGAGTGAGCATCTGACACAAGCGTGCTCATGGACGCACGGGGTTCCGAAGGCGCGTGCGCAGGTGCCGCTGGACACCTTTCGTTTCTCGAAGTGGGCGAGGAAAGCGTCCCATTCCTCTTCTGTCGGGGTTCGGTACTCCTCGCTGGGGCGAGCGGCTCGTCGGCGGGTGATGAACGCCCGGTGGGCCTCGATCGTCTCGGCGGGGTAGACCGCTTTGTATCCCGATGATGGCGTCGGTGACGAAGATCCTGCGGGGGAACGGCCTGCCGCCGCATATCGCCCAAGTGATCTGTGGGCACAGGCACAGGCACATCGACACGGCGTGGTGGCGTGCGGCTTGTGTGCGGACACATGGGACTCCTTGAGATGGAGTGGTGAGTTCTTTCGAAGCGCTTCGATACACGTCAGAGCCCGAAGAGATAAACACCGTCGCATCAAGCAGGGCACGAGGAGAGCTCCGCCAGGTACCCATGAGGAATCTTGGAAGCGACCCTTGTGCGCCCATGGGTGTTCACTTAACCTCACAGCACATCGAAGCGCTTCGACTGCTTATCTCGCCGCAGTGACGGGATGTCTGCTTTCAGCTCAGCCAGTTCCAGTTACGACACCGCAGCCGACGGCCACCGCCGGGTGTCGAGCTGCGCCATGAAGGGTTGACGCAATGACGCCGAACGCCACCTCCACCTCCTCAGGACCCAGCCGGAGAAGCTTCCTCGCCTCCACGGCGGTCGCCACCGCAGCAGTGGCCGGTGGGATGCCGCTGCTCACCGGCTGTGGCGGGTCGGACAGCGGGTCGCGGGAGGGCACCACCTCGGGCAAGGACGCGGACAAGCTGCTTCCGACGCACGTCGCCAGCACGTTCGCCAGGCCGGACGTTCCGTCGAAGAACGGCTCGGCGGCCGGTTACACCGGCAAGGTCGACCTCGCGGCCCTCGCCACCTCGGTCCCGGACAAGCTCGGCACCGGCGCTCCCCTCAAGATCATGTCCCCGCTCTGGGGCACCCCGCCGAAGCCCGACTGCCCGTACTACAAGGCACTCGACGCGGCGGCGGGCACCAAGATCACCTGGCAGAACCAGGACGGCTACACCTACGGTGAGAAGCTCGGTGCCGTCCTCGCCTCCAGCTCCATACCCGACATGGTGGTCGTGCCGAGCTGGGAACTGGTCGGCAAGATCGCGAACGCGGTCACCGCGAAGTTCATGGACCTCGGCCCCTATCTGGCGGGCGACAAGGTCAAGAAGTACCCGAACCTGGCCGCGATCCCCTCCGACTCCTGGCGCATGAGCATCTTCGGCGGCGCCCTGCGCGGCATCCCGATACCCGGCGCCGCCGCGCCCGGCATCGTGCCCTACTACCGCAAGGACATCTTCGACAAGGAGGGCTACGCCGTCCCCAAGTCGGCCGACGAGTTCCTCAGCTGGGCCAAGGAGGCCACCAGCGCCAAGGCCAAGGTATGGGCCTGTGGTGACATGAGGTGGTCGTCGGCAGGCTTCTTCAGTGTCCGGCCTGCCGGGTCGCTCGGCTGGAACATCGAGGACGACGGCAAGGTGACGTACCGCATCGAGCATCCTGAGTACCTCGAATCCCTGGAGTGGGTCCGCAAGCTGTTCGCCGCGGGTGTGGTCCATCCCGACGACAAGGCAAACACGGGCGACCAAACCCAGCGGTTCACCGCCGGGCAGATCCTGGTCTTCAACGGCGACATGTCCGCCTGGTACGGCAAGACCGCCGAACAGGCCCAGTCCAACCCGGAGTTCCGGATCGAGGGCATGGACTACTTCGGCGCCGACGGCGGCAAACCGACGCTGTACGCCGGCCAGCCCGCCGGCACCTGGTCGATGATCCGCAAGGGCGCCTCGAAGGAGACGATCGAGAACGCGCTGGCCGCCGCCAACTTCGCGGCAGCGCCCTACGGCACCAAGGAGCGGATGTTCGTCGAATACGGCGTCGAGGGCACCCACTACACGGTCAACAGCGGCGTCCCGGTCAAGAACGATCGAGGTATCCAGGAGGTGAACAACGCCTGGGGGATGCTGGCGGCCCCGGCCCCCTACCTCGCCCACCCCGACTTCCCCGACATCGCCCGCAAGCAGGTCGAGTGGCAGCAGCGGCAGGGTGCCCTCCTCAAGAAGACGTCCACCTACGGCATGAACATCGTCGAGCCGAGCCGCTACGCCACCCTCTCCAGCCAGTTCGAGCAGCTGGAGATCGACTTCGTGCGCGGCAACAAGAAGCTGTCCGACGTGCAGCAGGCCATCTCCACCTGGAAGTCCTCCGGCGGCGACAAGCTGCGCGACTGGTACAAGCAGCTCCTCGACAAGAACGGCAGTGGCAACTGATGTCCCTCACGGCCGGGAGCAGGCCGGACGGGGCCCGTCCCCCCGCGGCCGTCGAGGAACCGACGGCCGCGGTAGCCGCGGCGACCGTGAAGGACCGGATGCCGCGCAAGGCGGGCAAGGCCGGCAGGGCGGGCAAGGTTCCCTTCCGGATCCGGCTGCGCCGCGACCGCACGCTCATCCTGATGACGCTGCCCGTCACCTTCCTGCTCCTGCTCTTCAACTACGTCCCGCTGCTCGGCAACGTCGTCGCCTTCCAGGACTACGACCCGTACGTCTCCAGCAACGGCATCACGGCGATCTTCCACAGCCCCTGGGTCGGCGTGGAGCAGTTCTCGCGGATGCTCGACGACCCGCTGTTCTGGAGCGCCACCGAGAACACCATCGTGCTGTTCCTGCTCCAGCTGGTGCTGTTCTTCCCGGTCCCCATCGCCCTCGCGCTGGTCATCAACAGCGTGATCCGGCCCCGGGTGCGGGCCGTGGCGCAGGCGATCATGTATCTGCCGCACTTCTTCTCGTGGGTCCTCGTGGTCACCGTGTTCCAGCAGATCCTCGGCGGCGCGGGCATCATCGCGCAGACCCTGGAGAAGCACGGGTGGAGCGGCTTCGACCTGATGACCGACGCAGGTCTCTTCAAGTATCTGGTCATCGCGCAGGCCGTGTGGAAGGACGCCGGCTGGGGGATCATCGTCTTCCTCGCCGCCCTGTCCGCCGTCAGCACCGACCTGTACGAGGCCGCCGCCATGGACGGCGCGGGGCGCTGGCGCCGTATGTGGCACGTCACGCTTCCCGCTCTGCGCCCGGTGATCGCGCTGCTGCTGGTGCTGCGGGTGGGTGACGCGCTGAGTGTGGGATTCGAGCAGTTCCTGCTCCAGCGGTACGCGGTCGGCGCGGGGGCCAGCGAGGTCCTCGACACCTACGTGTGGAACATAGGCATCCAGAACGGCGACTTCAGCTACGCGGCCGCGGTCGGCCTCGTCAAGGGAGTCATCGGAGTGTGTCTCGTCCTGGGCGCGAACAAGGTCGCGCACCTGCTCGGCGAGCAGGGGGTGTACAAGAAGTGAGCCTCAACACGCAGCTCATCCGCAGCCTGAAGGCTCCCGCCCGCCCCGTGTGGGAGGAGCCGCCCAGCAAGGTCGGACTCACCGCCAAGGGCGCGTTCCTGGCGCTCTGCTGCCTGGGGGTGCTCGGTCCGCTGTGGATCGTGATCGTCACCAGCCTCTCTCCCAAGCCCGTGATCGACCGGGTCGGCGGCCTCGTCGTGATTCCCCAGGGCATCACCTTCGTCAACTACACGGAACTGCTCAGCGGCGGCCAGGTCAGCCGGGCGATCATGGTCTCGGTCGGCGTGACGCTCGTCGGCACGTTGTTCTCTATGACGGTGTCGGTGCTCGCGGCCTACGGCCTGTCCCGGCCCGGCAGTCTGGGCCACCGGTTCTTCCTGATGGTCATGATGGCGACCATGTTCTTCGGGGCCGGTCTCATCCCGACGTACCTTCTGGTGCAGTCGCTGGGTCTCACCGACACCTACCTGTCCCTGATCCTGCCGAGCGCGGTCAGCGTCTTCAACATCCTCGTCCTGCGGGCCTTCTTCATGGGGATCTCCCCCGAACTCACGGAGTCCGCCCGCATCGACGGGGCCGGTGACCTGCGCATCCTGCTGACCATCATCCTGCCGCTGTCGCGTGCCGTGCTGGCCGTCATCTCGCTGTTCTACGCAGTCGGCTACTGGAGCGCCTGGTTCAACGCCTCCATCTACCTCACCGACCAGCAGATGATGCCGCTGCAGAACGTGCTCATCCAGCTGGTCCAGAAGAACACCGAGGCCCCGACGGGCCTCCAGCAGGCGGTCCGCACCGGCGAACTCTCCGCGCTGGGGCTGCAGATGGCCGTCATGGTCCTCGCACTGATCCCCGTCGCGGTCGCTTCCCCGTTCGTCCAGCGCCATTTCAAGAAGGGCATGCTCACGGGGGCCATCAAGGGCTGACGCCCTCGACCCGCCCTGTGCCCTCCAGGACGTCACTTTCTCCTTTTCCTTGCACAAGATGAGGTATGTCATGCACACGTTCCATTTCAGCAGAAAAGCCGTGCTCGCCGGGACCGCCGCCACCGCCGCGGTCGCCACCCTGCCTGTCCTCCAGGGGCAGGCGCAGGCAGCCGACAGCGGCACCGAGACCGCCGCCCCCGCCTACCGCTGGCGCAACGCCGTCCAGGGCGGCACGGGATTCATCAGCGGCGTCCTCTTCCATCCTTCCTGCCGCGGCCTGGCCTACGCCCGCACCGACATCGGCGGCGCCTACCGCTGGGACGACCGGACCGACCGCTGGATCCCGCTGATCGATCACCTCGGCTGGGACGACTGGAACCTGCTGGGCGTCGAGGCCATGGCCGTCGACCCGGCCCACCCGAACCGGGTGTACCTGGCCCTCGGCGCGTACACACAGTCCTGGGCCGGCAACGGGGCCGTACTGCGTTCCGAGAACCGCGGGGCCACCTGGAAGCGCACCGACCTCACCGTGAAGCTCGGCGCCAACGAGGACGGCCGAGGCACGGGGGAGCGGCTGCTCGTCGACCCGCGCGACAGCGACACCCTGTGGCTGGGCACCCGGCACGACGGGCTGCTCAAGTCGACCGACCGCGGCGCCACATGGCAGCCCGCGGACTTCCCGGCCACCCCGAGCGCCACCGGCCAGGGCATCACCCTCCTCGTCGCCGCGGGCCGGACGATCTACGCCGGCTGGGGAGACTCCGACGGCACCGCCGACCAGCCGAACCTGTACCGCACCTCCGACGGCAAGACCTGGAAGCCCGTCCCCGGGCAGCCCACCGGCACCGCCGCCAAGGTGCCGATCCGCGCCGCGTACGACCGCCACACGCGCGAGCTGTATGTGACGTATGCCAACGCCCCCGGCCCCAACGGCCAGTCCGACGGCAGTGTCCACAAGCTGCGCACCATCAACGGGAAGTGGACCGAGGCCACGCCCGTGAAGCCGGGCGGAACCGCGACGGACGGGTCGACCGACTCCTTCGGCTACGGCGGTGTCGCCGTCGACGCCCGCCGCCCCGGCACGCTCGTCGTCTCCACCAACAACCGCTGGGCCGAGATCGACACCGTCTTCCGCTCCACGAACGGCGGCCGCACCTGGACGTCCCTGAAGGACACGGCCGTCCTCGACGTCTCCGAGACCCCCTACCTCAAGTGGGGCCAGGACAAGCCCAAGTTCGGCTGGTGGATCCAGGCCCTCGCCCTCGACCCGTACGACTCCCAGCACGTCGTCTACGGCACCGGCGCGACCCTCTACGGCACCCGGGACCTGAAGAACTGGGCCCCGCAGATCCGCGGCCTGGAGGAGGCGTCCATCCGCCAGCTGGTCTCGCCGCCGACAGGTGAGGCACACCTGCTCAGCGGGTCGGGGGACATCGGCGTGATGTACCACGAGCGGCTCACGGCGTCGCCGTCGCGCGGCATGGCGTCGAACCCGGTGTTCGGCACGTCGACCGGCCTCTCGCTGGCCGCGGCCAAGCCGTCGTACGTGGTCCGGGCGGGCTGGGGCAACGACGGCAACGGCGCCTACTCGAACGACGGCGGCAAGACCTGGGCACCCTTCGAGACACAGCCCGCCGTCGCCAAGGACGCGCCCGGGCCGATCGCCACCAGCGTCGACGGCAGCGTGCTGCTGTGGTCCTTCGGCACGGCGAACCCCGGATACCGCTCGGCCGACAACGGCGCCACCTGGTCCGAGGTCACCTCCTTCCCGAAGGGCGCCGCCCCGGTCGCGGACCCCGTCGACCCGACCCGCTTCTACGCCTTCGACACCACGACCGGCACGGTGTTCGCCAGCACCGACGGCGGCCTGACCTTCACCGCGGGGGCCACCGGCCTGGCCACGGGCGACGCCGAGTTCCAGTTGAAGGCCGCCCCGGGCCGCACCGGCGACCTGTGACTCAGCCTCAAGGGGAACGGGCTGTACCGCTCCACCGACTCAGGTGCGATCTTCACCAAGGTCAGCAACTGCCAGGCCTCGCACACCCTGGGCTTCGGCAAGGCCGCCGGCGGCGCTTCCTACCCGGCGATCTACATGGTCGGCGCCATCGAGACCTTCAACGCCGTCTACCGCTCCGACGACGAGGCGAAGACCTGGGTGCGGATCAACGACGACCAGCACCAGTGGGGCTGGACCGGAGCCGCCATCACCGGCGACCCGCGTGTGTACGGCCGGGTCTACCTCTCCACCAACGGACGCGGCGTGCAGTACGGGGAGCCCGCCTGATGCCCGACCTGAGTGATGCGACGGGTGCCGCCTCCTCTTGGGCGGCGACTGCCACCCCGAGCAGCGGTCCGACCTGGGCGCCCGGCGGAGGCAGGGCGGTCCTGAGGCCGACTCGCGCCGTCCGAATCGAATGCTCGGTGCCACCGTCGGCCTCGCCTCCGCCCCCGCCTTCGCCGCCGTCTGGAACTCCTGCGACCGGTGGGGCAGCACCAGCCTCGACGGTTACAAGCTCTACAACAACATCTGGGGCTCCGGCGCGGGCGGCCAGTGCACCTGGGCCAACTCCGGGACCAACTGGGGTGTGTGGGCCGACCACCCCAACACCGGCGGCATCAAGTCCTACCCCGACTCGACGAAGACGATCAACAAGACGATCGACTCCCTCGGCCGGCTCACCAGCAACTACAACGTCAGCGTCCCGTCGTCCGGCGCGTACAACACGGCGTACGACATCTGGGACACCGACCACGACCCTCCAGTGGATCGCCTACACCAAGGGCTGGATGCCCGGCAACGAGACCATCGGCGACGTCCAGTTCGGCTATGAGATCACCTCGTCGTCCGGCGGACTCAACTTCAACACCCACAGCCTGACCATCAACCGAGGTTGATCCGGCCACAGGGCCGAGGTCGGTCCGCGTCCTTCTCAGGCGCGGTCGGCGCGGTGTTCTCGGCCGTGGTCAGGTAGTTGGAGACGTTGAGCGAGAAACCGTGGGCCTGCCGGAGGCCGGCTTCGTGAAGGCGCCGGGCCATGGTCGCCGCGCTCGCCCAGGCCGGGTTGCCGGCGTCGAGGTAGACCCAGGTGTTGGGGGCCTGACGGTTGAATTCGGCGAGCGCGCCGGTGAGCATGCCCCTGCGTTCGTCGATCTGGGCCTGGGTCATGCAGCCGTAGTCCCCGAGGGAGTCCGGTTCGAGGACGACGACGGCCGGGCGGCCGGCGATCCCGCCCGCGAACTGGGCGATCCAGTTCGCGTAGGCGGACGGCGAGGAGGCTCCGCCCGCGGAGTGCCCGCCGCAGTAGTCGCGGTTGTAGATGTTGTAGGCGACCAGGACGGGCAGCTTGTCCCGGGCGTCCGCGGCGCCCACGTACGCGCCGGTGGCGGTGCCGATGGTGCCGCTCCAGGAGCCGAACCAGCGGGCCGTCGGAGTATTGGCGATGGAGGCGTTGATCGCGGGTGTCCGGCCGTCACCGGGGTTGGCGGCGACCCATCGCTTCGCGCTGGAGTCGGGGTCCACGTAGAACCCGTTGGTCATGGTCGTCGGGTCGGCCGCGTGGGCGGGCGGGGCGGCGGCGAGCGCCAGCGGCAGCGAGGAGAGTGCTGCCAAAAGGGAGAGAAGTCTGCGGCGCATGACATTGACCTCGGCTTTCTGGCAGGGATGCGTGCGAAGGTGGGCGGTGAGCGTGGGGAGCGCTCCCTCGGGAGGCGCGCCCACGGCACGATCGGTCGATTGATGTGTCCATGACATCAACTGCCCTGCTCGGTTCGTGCGGAGTGGCTGCTCGGTATGTGCGATGTCGCGCATGGATCGGCCTGTCGAGCACCCTGGATGATAGGAGGCCGGCCAACCGTGTCCATACCCCTCGCATGAATCGTTGGATGTCTCGAAACATTCGAAGCAGTTAGTTGTCTGAAAGATATGGATATGCCGACTTTCGCAGGTCTTCGCAGCCGCATCGCGAGGGCGAGTCGGTAGTAGGTATTGACAAGCCCGAGGGCCTCTCTAGTATCCGTGAAGCCTCTAGTTTCCGAATGGATCACGAAATTTCGAACCGCTCTTCTTTCTTCAGGTATGTCATGGACGTGACATTGATCCTTCTCGTCGCCCGCCCATGGCGCCCTTCCGTCAAAGGAGACCCTTGGTGCCCAGACGCTCAGGCGGACGACTGCTCCGCATCCTCGCGGCCACCGTGCTGACGGTCACCGCGTCCGTGACGGCCTCCTCGCACTCCACCGCCTCGGCCGCGCCGGGCAGCCCGGCGCTCACCCCGCCGCTCGGCTGGAACAGCTGGAACAGCTTCGGGTGCGGGATCACCGAGGCCCAGGTGCGCCAGGCCGCCGACGCCATGGTGTCCTCGGGCATGCGTGACGCCGGCTACCAGTACGTGGTGGTCGACGACTGCTGGTTCGACCCGCAGCGCGATGCGGCAGGCAACCTGCGGGCCAACCCGGCCAAGTTCCCGAGCGGGATGAAGGCGCTCGGGGACTACATCCACAGCAAGGGCCTGAAGTTCGGCATCTACCAGGCACCGGGCGAACGCACCTGCGCGCAGGCCGTGGGGACCTACCCGGGAGCCACGGGCAGCAAGGGCCACGAGGCCCAGGACGCCGCCATGTTCGCCTCGTGGGGCGTCGACTACCTCAAGTACGACTGGTGTTCCCCCAGTGGCACCCGCGACGAGCAGATCGCGCGGTTCACACTCATGCGCGACGCCCTGCGCGCCACCGGGCGGCCGATCGTCTACAGCATCAACCCCAACAGCCTGCACGCCCCCACCGGCGCCACATACAACTGGGGCGAGGTCGCCGACCTGTGGCGGACGACCGAGGACCTGCTCGACATCTGGCAGAACGGCAACACCAACAGCTACCCGATGGGTGTCGGCAACGTCCTGGACGTCACCGCGCCGCTGGCGGCGCAGTCGGGCCCGGGGCACTGGAACGACCCGGACATGCTGGTCGTCGGCCGTCCCGGCCTGTCATTGACCGAATCCCGTTCCCACTTCGCCCTGTGGGCGCTGCTGGGCGCTCCACTCATGGCCGGCAACGACATCCGCACCATGTCCGCCGACGTGAGCGCCATTCTGCGCAACCCGCGCCTGCTGGCGGTGAACCAGGATCCGCTGGGCGCGGGCGGACGCAGGGTGCGCGACGACGGCAGCACCGAGGTGTTCGCCAAGCCCCTGTCCGACGGCTCGGTCGCGGTGGGCCTGTTCAACCGGGGAGACAGCACGGCAACGGTCACCACCACACCCGCGCAAGCCGGCCTGTCCGGCGGGCCGTTCACCCTCACCGACCTGTGGACCGGCGGCACGTCCAGTACTTCGGGGCAGATCTCGGCGAGCGTCCCCGCGCACGGTGTGGCCGTGTTCCGGGTGAGCGGGGGCAGCCCGTTGGCCGCGACCACCGCACGCCTGCGCGGTACCGGATCCGGCCGCTGCATGGACGTGGACAACGCCTCCACCGCCGTCGGCGCCACGGTGCTGCTCTGGGACTGCCACACGGCCGCCAACCAGCTGTGGACCACGTGGGCCGGCGGTGAGATCCGCGTCTACGGCGACAAGTGCCTGGACGCCTCCAACCAGGGCACCACCAACGGCACCCGGGTGATCACCTGGCCCTGCAACGGCCAGAACAACCAGAAGTGGACCGTCGGCTCCGACGGATCGATCCGCAACGTCCACGCCGGGCTGTGCCTCGACGTCAACGGGGCCGGCACCGCGGGCGGGACCCCGCTGGTCCTGTGGAGCTGCAACGGCCAGAACAACCAGAAGTGGAGCCGCACGTGACGCCAACAGCCCACCCGCCCACCGACGTCCCCGGGAGACCATGGTGATCCCGGCTCGGCCGTTACCCGCCACCAGGACGGGACTCACTCGGGCAATCGCCTGGACCATGGGCCTCCTGCTGGCGTTCGCCATCGTTCCCGCCGTGGTGCAGCCCACGGCGGCCAGGGCGGACAACCCCATCGTTCAGCACGTCTACACCGCCGACCCGGCCCCGCTGGTCCACAACGGACGGGTCTACCTCTACACCGGGCACGACGAGGACGGTTCCACCTACTTCACCATGAAGGAATGGAGGGTGTGGTCCTCCGCCGACATGGTCAACTGGACCGACCACGGCTCATCGCTCAGCCTGGCCACCTTCAGTTGGGCGTCCGCCGACGCGTGGGCGGGGCAGGCCGTGCAGCGCAACGGCCGGTTCTACTGGTACGTACCCGTGAAGAACCGGGCGACCGGCCGGATGGCCATCGGCGTGGCGGTGTCGGACAGTCCCACCGGCCCGTTCCAGGACGCTCTCGGCCGTCCGCTGGTGGAGAACGGCGAGATCGACCCGAGCGTCTTCATCGACGACGACGGCCAGGCCTACCTGTACTGGGGCAACCCGAATCTGTGGTACGTCAGGCTGAACGCCGACATGACCTCCTACGCGGGCAGCCCCACCAGGATCCCGCTCACCACCGCGGGGTTCGGCACCCGCACCGGCGACCCCAACCGTCCCACCCTGTACGAGGAGGGACCTTGGGTTTACAAACGGAACGGCCTGTACTACATGGTGTTCGCGGCCAAGTGCTGCTCGGAGTTCATCGCCTACTCCACGGCGCCCGGCCCGACGGGGCCCTGGACCTACCGCGGGACGGTCATGCCCACCCAGGGCAGCAGCTTCACCAACCACCCCGGGATCGTGGATTTCAAGGGCAATTCATACTTCTTCTACCACAACGGTGCGCTTCCGGGCGGTGGTGGCTTCACCCGTTCGGTCGCGGTGGAGAGGTTCTCCTACAACGCCGACGGCACGATCCCGACCATCACCATGACGAACACCGGCGCACCCCAGGTCGGCACACTCAATCCGTACGTACGCCAGGAGGCCGAGACGATCGCCTGGGGTTCCGGGATAGAGACCGAATCGGCCGGCGAAGGCGGAATGAACGTCGGCTGGATCGACAACGGCGACTACATCAAGGTCAAGGGCGTGGCGTTCGGGGCGGGTGCGTCCTCGTTCACCGCGCGCGTCGCCTCGGGCAGCGGCGGCGGCACCGTCGAACTGCGCCTGGGCTCGCCGAGCGGGACGGTCGTGGGCCGGTGCGGCGTGCCGAACACCGGGGGCTGGCAGGCCTGGAGGACCATGTCCTGCCCGGTCAGCGGCGCAGCAGGAACCCAGGACCTCTATCTGCGGTTCACCGGCGGCAGCGGCTATCTGCTCAACATGAACTGGTGGCAGTTCACCGCAGGCGCCACCAGCACCCATCTGCCCAGCTCGGCCCGGACCCCGTAGCCGCTCCTGGCAAGGTTCCACTTGTGGCACGCCGTGGTCGCGGTGCTGCTCGTGCTGGCCACGGGAGGCACGGCACTCGCCGCCGGCCACGGCAAGAAGGCCCCGCTCACCGCCTCCGGCACGGCCGCCCCGACCGCGGGATGCGGGAAGACCCCCACCCTGACCAGCGGTACCGCACCATCCAGAGCAGCGGAAAGAACCGGACCTTCATCCTGAAGATCCCGGACGGCTACGACCGCAACCGCCCCTACCGGCTGATCTTCGGGTTCCACTGGTGGGGCGGCACCTCCACCGACGTCGCCACGGGCCGCACGGTGGGAACGGGCACCTGGGCCACTTCGTCGACGACATGATCCGGCGGATCGAGGCGGACCTGTGCGTCGACACGTCTCAGCGCTTCGCTCTGGGGTTCAGCTACGGCGCCGCCATGTCGTACGCCCTCGCGTGCGCCCGCGCGACGACCTTCCCCGCGGTCGCGGTGCAGAGCGGCGGCCAGCGCAGCGGATGCAGCGGCGGCAACCAGCCCATCGCTTACCTCGGAGTGCACGGACTCAGGGACAGCGTCGTCGGCATCTCCGGCGGACGGGCGATGCGGGACAGGTTCGTCAATGAACAACGGCTGTACCCCCCCAGAACCCGCCCGAGCCCGCACAGGGCAGCCTGACCACCGGGCGGTGACAGCGGCAGGAGCTGGCTGCCGGGAGTGGTGTGGAAGTTCTTCACAGAGTTCCAGACCTCCGACCCGTCACCGGGGCCGGCCACCTGCCGGGTCACCGACACCGTCAGCGCGTGGAACAACGGTCTGACCTCCACCTCACCATCACCAATACCGGCACCACCGCGATCAACGGCTGGTCCCTGGTCTTCACCCTGTCCGTCGGCCAGACCATCACCTCCGGCTGGAATGCGGACTACTCCACGCCTCCGGCCAGGTGACGGCCAGGAACGTCTCCCACAACGCGACCATCGCACCGGGAGCCTCCGTGGGCATCGGCTTCCAGGCCGCCCGCACCGGCAACACCACCGCACCCAACTCCTTCACCTTCAACGGCACCGCCTGCGCAGTCACGGGGACTTGACCGAAGTGAGCAGGCGGAGGCCAAAGGTGCGGGGGACGGCTGTCATGGCGCCGGGGGGCACGCATGCGTCCGGCTGCAGCCGGGGGCGATGCTCGCGTTGTGCGTCAGGCCGCTCGCCGTGACGGGTCCGGAGGACGAGGAGAGGTCGGCACTGCTTACGGTCCTCGGCCGTCCAGCCCCGAAAGGGCAGCCGCACGTACGTCACTCGGGCTCGCGCCCAGTTCACGGCGGCAGGCCTTGTTGAAGGCCTGGAGGTCGGCGATCCCCACGGCCGCGGCGATGGCGGTGATGGACAGGGTGGAGGACAACAGGAGATGGCGGGCGCGTTGCAGGCGTCGGTGCCGGATGTACGACACCACCGTGAGGCCGGTTTCGGCACGGAACACGCGCGTCAGGTGTGTGTGGGAGATGCCGACGGCGCGAGCGACGTCCGGTACGGACAACGGGCCGGCCAGGTGTTCCTCGACGTAGGCCTGGGCGACTGCCACGAAGGGGTGGCGGCGCCCGGCTCCCTCGCCCCTCGGCAACTCGGCGATGCGCCACAGAGCGGTCCAGACCTCGGCCGTGGCTCGCGGGGGAGAAGTCGGCATGGCCGCCACAGCGCGTCGGAGCAAATCGGCCAGACGTGTGCTCTCGGCCGCGGCGTCCTGCATCACCGGCACCACCCGCGCGGTTCCGCTGTCGTGCAGCCGCAGATGGACGTAGAAATGCTCCGACCTGCCCCGGTAGTGAAAGTGCACCTCCGTGTTCGGCGGCACCAGGCTGACGTGGCCGGGGCGTATGGGGTGGACCGACTGCCCGAGGGACAGAGCGCCCTCGTAGTTGTAGAGGTGCAGCTGCCACAGGTCGGGCAGCCGGAAGACGTCGTGGGCGGTGGAGACACCGTGGAGCCCTATGCCGGCAGCGACCACGGTGGGCGCCTCGTCGAGCCGCAGTGTTGCGTCTTTCACGAGGACGGAAAATTACCAGCACTGGACGATTTCAGCCCACGACCGATCCGGACAGGGCACGTACGTTCGTCGCATGTCAACCAGCAAGCAACTCCTGGCATCGGTTCAGGTGGCGCGCTTCGTCGCACAGGGATTCCTGCGCCTGGACGGGGTGGTGCCGCAGGAGATCAACGAACGGGCCATCGTGGCCTTGACCGAGGGCCTGCCGGAAGTGCCCTACGGCACTCCGCTGGGCGGGGCGTTCGCGCAGGACACCTTCGTCCACGAACTGCTCGCCCTGCCGGTCGTCGCAGGCGCTGTCGAGAGCCTGGTCGGCCCCGAGCCGACCGTCGACCACCACGCGGTTCATGTGCGCGAGCCGCACGAGGGACAGGCGCAGCCGCTCCACGGAGACGCGATCATCGACGTGCGGCCGGACGCGTTCGACATCCAGCTCATGTACTACCCGCACGAGGTGACCGCCGAGATGGGCGGCACCCTCAGTGTGCCCGGCAGCCATCTGCGCAGGATCAACGAGACGGACGTCGGCCGCGTCCAGAACCTCAGAGGACAGACCCGTCTGACCTGCCCGGCGGGCACGATCGTCATCGTGCACCACGGGATCTGGCACAGCGGACGCCGCAACGACACCGCGAGCCGCCGCTACATGTACAAACTCCGCCTCAACCCGACCGTGCCGCAGGTGCGTCTGTGGGACGTCTCCGACCTGCACGACCCTGCGGTGACCGCGGAACTCAACACGTACTTCCCCTGGTACGAGTGGGCTACGGGCCGACTGGAGATCTACAACCGGGTCCTGCTGTGGCGGGCCCTGACCGGTGACGACTCGTTCGATGTCGACTACTGGGTTACGCGCGTCAGCAACCGGCCGGCCTTGAGGAGTCACGCATGAGGCAGCAGGTTCTCGTCCTCTATCTCGCGACATCGGCGCTGGACTCGGACGTCGTCGGCTGGTCCCGGTACGACGGGACCGGCCGGACCCGTCCGACGACCGGTGACAGCGACGAACCGCCCTATCCCACCGGGCTTGCCGCGCTGCACGACGGGTGGCGCCTGTTCCAAGCCTCCCAACTGCTGCCGTCACAGTCCGGTCACGAGTACGACGTCTCCTTCCTCAAACACGAATTCTTCTTCGAGAAGGTGGAGGACGGCTCTCGTCCTTGACCCGGCGGAACTCATGCCCGGCTGCGCAGACACCCTGTCAAGCGCTTCGAAAGTGCACCTCCGCCGATCACCCGCCGACCTTCATGCTGGGCGGCCCGAGGAGCGAAGTAGCGCAGCAGCGTTACGTTCGAAGCGCTTCGACAATATGGTGTGCGCCGGGAGCATCGCGTCCGGAGCGCCCAGAGTGGTCGCTCTTCCCGGGTGCGGCGGCGGAGCCGTGCCGGTCGACGGATCGGATCTCGACGCGGCCGGGCCCTGCCTCGGGGGCGCCCCAGGGGGAGCGAGCCGACGCACTCAGTGAAGGAGGCACCGATGAAGGGCATGTATACGACATCCAGGGTTCCGTGGCGGAGATGCGGGAGGCGTACGGGGGTGCTCACCGTGGTGACCGCCCTGATGGTGGCGCTGCTGACCGGGGTGGGCGCCGCTGGGACGGCACACGCGGCCACCGTGGACACGAGCGCGTGGTACGTGCTGGTCAACCGTGGCAGCGGCAAGGTGCTGGATGTGTCCGGCGCGAGCACCGCTGACGGGGCGAGCATGTCGCAGCGGACCCGTCACGACGGGGCCAACCAGCGCTTTCAGTTCGTGGATTCGGGCGGGGGCTACTACCGGCTGAAGGCGCAGCACTCCGGCAAGGTGCTGGACGTCTCCGGCTACTCCACCGCCGACCGCGCCGACATCGTGCAGTGGAGCGACGCCAACAGCGTCAACCAGCAGTTCAAGCTGGCCGATTCGTCGGACGGTTACGTCCGGCTGATCAACCACAACAGTGGCAAGGCCGTCGAGGTGGAGAACGCATCCACCGCGGACGGCGCCAAGGTCGTGCAGTTCACCGACTGGGGCGGGGCCAACCAGCAGTGGCAACTGGTCCGCGCGAGGGGAGTACTGGCACAGGCGCACACCGCGGGGCGGGTCAAGGACGCCGGGAACACGGTGCAGTACAGCTGGCCCGGCGTGTACTTCGAGGGCCGCGTCAGCGGCACCGGGGTGGGCATCGTGCTCAACGACTCGGCCGCCGACTACGACGTCCAGATCGACGGATCCACCGTTGCCACGCTCGTCACGCCCGGCAACACCACGCACTGGAGCAACGGCCTGTCCAACAGCACGCACACCGTCCGGCTCGTCAAGCGCAACGACACCCCAGGGGACACCAGCACCGTCGGAGGCTTCGTCGCCGCGCCCGGCGGTGCCGTACTGAGCAAACCGGCGGCCCGCAACCGCCAGATCGAGTTCATAGGCGACTCCCTCACGGTGGGCTACGGCAACCTGTCGACCTCTCGCACCTGCACCTGGGACCAGGTCAAGCGGACCACCAACGCCGACGTGAGCTACGGCGCCCTCACCGCCCGACGACTGAATGCCGACTACCAGATCAACGGCTACTCGGGCCTCGGCATGGTGCGCAACTACAACGGAGGCTCGCCGGACGTCACCTACCGGACCTTCTACGACCGTGCCCTGCTGAACGTGTCCGGCGACGTCTGGCAGAACCCGGGCACCTGGCGCCCCCAGGTCGTGGTGGTCAACCTCGGCACCAACGACTTCTCGACCGCCATCAACCCCGGTGAACCGTGGACGTCCGACAGCCTCGCGGCCGGCTACCGCACCGCCTACGGCGACTTCATCCAGAAGCTGCGTACGCGCTACGGGTCCGGCACGACCATCGTGGCTGTCGGCGCCGGCCAGTACGCCGGCCATGTCCAGCAGGTGGTCAAGGCGCGCAACGACGCCGGCGACAGCCGCGTCCGCTACTGGTTCCTCGACGACTCGGGCCTGGACTTCCTCGGCTGTGACTGGCACTACTCGGCCCGCGACGACCGACTCATCGCCGACCGGCTCACCTCGTTCCTCGCCGGCCTGCCGACCGGCTGGTGACGGCACCGACCGACCCCGAGCATCACTGATCCGACCAGGGGACGACGTATCGGCCCTGGACGACAGTCGGCCGAACTGTTCGCAGACTGTGGTGTCCGCCTGGGCCGGGGGCGTGGCGGCGAAGAGCGCCGTGTTCGCCGCCAACGACATGCAGGCGCTCGGTGTCTCCCAGGCCCCCGCGCGAGCTCGGATCGCGCGGCCGCCACCGAACTGGCTCCGGCGCTCAGCCGCGGCGAGGAAGTGCCGCAGGTGGGACTGGAGATCGCGACCAGCCTCACCGTCCGGGAGAGCACGGCTCCGCCGAAGAGGAGTGAGGGAGTCTGTGAACACGTGTGCCCTGGTCGCCGGGGAGGTGGCAACCAGGGCGAGGGGCCGGTCGGTCAGGAGGCGGGTGTCACGCGAGTGCCGGTGACCGCGTCTCCGGACTTCTTGACGTGGTACATGATCTTTTCGCCGCTGTAGAAGTGGAAGGTCAGTGTCACCAGTTCGCCGTCGCGCAGCGCGTCCAGGAACTCGGGGGTCAGGATGATCGTGTCGTTCGGGTAGTCCGGCTTGAAGGCCTTGTTGAACTCCTGGTACGGAGTCCACTCGGTCTGACCTGCGTTGCTGCCGTCGCCGTATCTGGCCTCCATGGTGGCCAGCACGTCACCCTGGTACCGGGTGGGGAGGGTGAACGCGTCGGTCTTGCCCGTGGCGTCGGACAGCACCGGCTCGTCGTAGGTGACCACCTCGATCTGCCAGGACAGTCCGCGGGAGAACCGGGCCTGGAGCGTGGCGTTCACCCCGTACTCGCGGTCGCCCGTCAGCCGGGTCAGCGCGTCGGCCGTGAGGACGAGCCGCGTCTTGTCCCAGAGGGTGTAGTCGCGTCCCTCGACGAGCTTGGTCCTGCCGTGCCACAGGCCCCGGAACTTGGTCCCGTTCAGATGCAGGGTGAGCCCCTTGGCCGTGATCGGCTCCGACTTCGGCACGAAGACCTTGTCGAAGGAGGCCGTTCCGGAACGGGCGGTCCAGCTGGACTTGATCCAGGCGATCAGGGCCGGGTCCGTCCACTTCAAGGTCTCGCGGTTCAGGTAGGCCCAAGTGCCCGGGTCCCACAGCGCGGTGGTGACTCCGGCGAGGCGTGCCGCGTGTCCGAATTGCTCGTAGTACTTCAGTGCCTCGCCCCGCTCGACACGCGAGGGATGGTTGTGGTCGGGCCAGCCGAGCAGGCCGTACTCACCGAGGTAGACGGGAATGTTCCTGGCGACGAAGGTGTCGCGCATGCGGGCGAAGGCGTCGTTGAGGTCGTTCTGGGCGACCTCGTCGTAGTGGGTACCGCCCGCGATGTTGATGCTGAACGGGTACCAGCTGTAGTAGTGCACGGTGGCGATCAGATGCCGGTCGTTCAGCGACTTGATCGTGGCGTACAGGTCGTCCATGAAGGTCTGGGAGGGCGTGCACCCGTCCGTGGGCAGCATGAGCAGGCGGTCGGTGTTTCCGCCGCCCGAGGAGCGGACGATCTTGTGGAAGGACGTGTTCAGCTCGTGCAGGAGCTTGGCCTTCTGCTCGGCCGTGGCGTTCTCGAACTGCGGCTCGTTGACGCTCTCGAAGATCAGGGTGCGCGGCTCGTCGCGGAACGTCTGGGAGATCTGGGTCCAGGTCGAGTTGAAGCGGGCCAGCACTCCGTCGTGGTCGGCGGGCATCTTCTTGATCCACTGCCACGAGTCGTGATGCACGTTGAGCACGACGTACAGGCCCTCGTCGAGCGCCCAGTCGACGACCTCCTCGACGCGGCTCATGAACGCGGCGTCGACCGTGTAGGGGGCAGTGGCGGACTGGTGGTCGGTCCAGGTCACCGGGATGCGGACGCTGCGGAAACCTTCCCGGCGGATGGTGGTGAACAGGTCCCGGGTGACCTTCGGGTTGCCCCAGTTCGTCTCGTCCGGAATGGCGTCCAGGGTGTTGCCCAGGTTCCAGCTGGGCTGCATCGCGGCGACGGCGTCCATAGCGCGGGTCGGAACTCTGATGGCGGACCGTGCCTGCTCCACCTCATCGTCGGCCGCGGCGGTCGAGGTGCCGCCGGCCAGTCCCAGCATGACGGCGAGCACCAGGAGCAGGCAGGTTAGGCGGCCGGGGCCGCGGCTGCGGTGGTGCGCGGGTTGCCGTATGTCGTGCATGTGTTGTCCCTTCGGTCGGTCGTGCCGTTCCGTTGGTCATGCAGTTCGGTCGGTCGTGCTGTTCCGTTGGTCGTGCCCTTCGGTCGGTCGTGCCGTTCGGTCGGTTCAGCCCCCGAGGGGCTCGTAGTCGAACCAGTCGAAGTGGACGGTGCCTTCGGCGGCGTACACGCCGATGACGCGGCCGGTGAAGCCGCCGGCGACCTCGGTCGACAGGTAGCGGCCGTCGAGGGCCGCGAGTTCGGTGAACGTGCCGTCGGGTTGTTCGATGCCGAGGAGGACGGTGTCGGGTCCGGTGCACGGTCCGTGCGGAGGCGGTGGGTCCGTGATGGTGACGGCGAGGACCAGTGGCCCGGCGGGTACGGAGTGTTCGGCCACGACCGTGCGCAAGGAGCCGACGCGCGCGATAACCCGTACGTCCGTCCCGGACGCCTCGATCGCGTAGTGGTGCCGTTCGTCCAGCCGGACGGCGAGGCCGCCGCGCCCCCGCTCCGGGTCGACCAGGGTGCGTGCCCGGCAGGTGAGGTGCTGCTGGCGGCGGCCGGTGAACACCACGTCGGGTTCGTCCAGGGAGCCGCCCCGCGCTCGGAGCGTCAGCCACCCGGGGCGCTCCTTGGTGGTGCAGATCTCGGCGGGGCGGTCCCGCACGGAGATCCAGGACGGTTGCAGTTCGGTGAGCTCGAAGTCGTCCCGCTGCTCCTGGACGGGTACGGGGAAGAGGGGCCAGGGGAGCGCGGACGGGTCCGGGGCCACCTCGCCGACGACCGGCCAGCCGTCCTCCCAGGTCACGGGAGCCAGGAAGGTCTCCCGGCCGAGCACATGCCACCCGGGCGTGCCGCCGCGCGGTCGTACGCCGAGGAAGACCATCCACCACGAGCCGTCGGGGCCCTGGACCAGGTCCGCGTGGCCGGTGTTCTGCACGGGGTGGTCGGTGCCGCGATGGGTGAGGATCGGGTTGGCCGGGCACGGCTCGAACGGGCCGGTCGGCGTACGGCCGCGGGCGATCGACACGCCGTGGCCGCGTTCGGTGCCGCCCTCGGCGATGAGCAGGTACCAGTAGTCGCCGATCCGGTACAGGTGCGGCGCCTCCGGGGCCTTGGCGCCGGGCCCGCCGGACCAGAGCCTGTGCGGTGTCCCGTACGTCTGTCCGGTGGACGGGTCGATACGGACCTGCGCGACCCCGGCGACGGTGCACCAGCAGGTGCCGTCCTCGTCCCAGGCCAGGTCGGGATCGATACCGGGCACGCCCGGTGCGGGGATCGGATCCGACCACGGTCCGGCGGGGTCGGTCGCCGTGACGATCAGGTTGCCGCCGCCCTCGCTGCAGTTGGTGACGATCAGCCAGAAACGGCCGTCCTGATGGCGCAGGGTGGGGGCGTAGATGCCGCCCGAGGACGGCATGGAGGCCGGCAGACGCAACTGCTCCGGCCGGTCCAGCACGTTGCCGATCTGCCGCCAGTGCACCAGGTCACGGCTGTGGAAGAGGGGTACGCCGGGGAAGTACTCGAAGCTGGAGCAGGCGAGGTAGTAGTCGTCGCCGACCCGGCAGATGCTCGGGTCGGGATGGAAGCCGGGGAGCACGGGGCTGGTGGCGCGGGCGGTCTGGTTCTGAGCGGGCACCCTTGGTCGTCCTTTCGTCGGGTGGGCAGCAGGGACGGCGCTCAGGGAGCGTCCGGCTCCGTGCGGGTGATGCGGAGTAGCGCCGCGGAGGGCGCGGTGGGCAGGGTCACGGTGAGGTCGGTGGTGTCCCGGTTCCAGACGGCATCGGCCTGACGTGCGGCCGGGTACAGCACCTCGACGCGGGTTGCGCCGCCCGCCCCTTCAGGCAGCCGGAGGGTGGTGGTGGCCTCGGCGCCCGGGCGGCGCCAGACGGTGAGGTACGTGGTGGCGGGGGTGTGCAGGGCCAGGGCGATCCAGGGGTCGTCCCAGGCGGGAAGGCCAAGTGGCCAGGAAGGCACGGCCCGGGGCAGGTCCGCGCGGATGGCCTTGTACACGGCGACCGCCTCGTGGACCAGGGCGCGGGCCTCGGGCCCCAGTTCCGGCAGGCGGCCGGAGAGGTGGATGCGGCCGAGGAGGGCGTTCGCCATGGTGAAGGCGACCTCGTCGAGGGAGTCCTCCGGCTGTGGGTAGGCCCAGACGGCGCCCTGCTCGGGGGTGACGGCGGTGGGCGCGGAGGCCGCCATGGGCGCGTAGAGGTGGAGGTTCTGCTGGTCGCTGGTGGACTGCAACTGCAGCCGCGACAGCAGGGCGTGGTCCCAGCGCATGCCGCCGGAGGCGCAGTTCTCCACCACCAGGTGCGGGTACCGGTCGAGGACGCCGTCGAGCCAGTCCAGCTGCGCCCGGTTGTGGCCGAGAAGGCCGGCGCCCGGGGTCTCGCCAAGGTGGGCGCTGGTGCCGGAGCCGGGGTCGATGTTGTGGTCGAGCTTGAGGTAGCCGACGCCCCACTCGCCGACCAGGCGGTCCACAACCTGGTCCAGGTGGGCGCGGGCGGCAGGGTGGCGCAGGTCCAGGTGGTGCCGGCCGGCCTCCGTGACGCGGACGCCGTCGCGGCGGAAGAACGCCTCGTCGGGCAGGGACGCGGCCATGGGGCTGTGGACGCCGATGACTTCCGGCTCCAGCCACAGGCCGGGCACCATGCCGCGTTCGCGGATGCGGTCCAGCACCTCGTGGATCCCCTTCTCGCCGGGGAAACGTGAGGCGGATGGTTCCCAGGCGCCGACGCTGGTCCACCAGCCGTCACTGTCGTCGTACCAGCCCGCGTCGATGACGAAGTACTCGGCGCCGGCCTCGGCCGCCGCGTCGATCAGCGGCAGCAGCTTGTCGGTGGTGGGGTCTCCCATCAGGCAGTTCATGTAGTCGTTGAAGATGACGGGCAGGCCCCGGTGGTCGGGATGCGGGCGGCGGTGGGCGCGGCGGTAGCGGGTCAGCGAGGCGAACGCGGCGTCGGGGCCGCCGTGGGCGCTGAAGGACAGGGCCACGGGTACGGTGCGGAAGGCGGCGCCGGGCTCCAGGGGGTGGCGCCAGCCGTGGTGGGTGTCGGTGGGGCCGAACAGTGCCGCGTAGGCAGAGTTGTCGTGCTCTTGGCACTCCCAGCGCCAGCCCCCGCCGTTGTGCTCGATCTGCCACATCCAGGTGCGGCCGGTGCGCCGGTCCGTCAGGCCGCCCATGGGCAGGTGCCCGTTGCTGGACCAGGTGCCCTGTCCGGTCAGTTCGAAGCCGGCCTTGCCGTGCCCGTACTTCACGCGTCCGCTGGGGTCGGGTGTGGTCCGGCGCATCGGCTGTCGCTGCCAGCGGCATTCGGAGAGCCAGTCGTTGTCCGCCCACAGCAGGTCGGCGGCGTCGAGGGCCGCCGGGCCCTGCGGGGTGAGGCAGCCCACCGCGAGCGAGCTGACCGACTCCAGGTGCAGCGTGGTCTGCCCTTCGTTGCGCAGGGTCACTTCGCTGCGGAGCACGGGGATGCCGTCCGGCGACCGGTAGGTCACTTCCGCGACCAGTCCGGTGTCCGGGTCGTGGAGTTGGACGGTCAGGGTGTGCCAGTCGCCGTCGTGGGCCGCGTGGTGGGCCCGGTGGCGCAGCCGCTCGCCGAGCGCGGTCCCGATCAGGCGGCTGCCCGACCAGCCGCGGCCGTGCCCGGCGGCCGTCACCTCCACCAGTGGCAGGGACGCGCCGGGGTCGCTGTCCGCTTCGCCGGGCAGTCCGAGATGCGTCAGGCGGGCGCTGCCGTCGTCGCCGAGGAGGAAGTCGAGTTGCAGGGCGTCGTGACCCCAGCGGAAGTTCCGCTGTTCGTTGTCCATGGTGTCCTTTTCCAGGTCAGTGGCCGCGCAGGACCGCGCAGCCGCCGGGCGGCAGTTCGTGGGCTGTGGTGCCGGTAAGCAGGTCGTGGGCGGGGTCCGGCAGGGGCACGGTGTCCGTGGTGTGGTTGATGAGGACGTCCCAGCGGCGGCCGTCGGCGGCGCGCCGGGTGACGGCTTCGACACCGGCGGGCAGGCCGGGTACGTCCGGTTCGGCACCGGCTTCCTTCAGGAGCCGTCCGACGAGGGCGCCGTAGTCGGCGTCGTCCAGGCGGGTGGAGAGATACCAGCCCTGCCCGGCGGCGAAGCGGTGCCGGGTGAGCGCGGGGCTGTCCGTGAGCATGCCGTGGGTGTAGGCGGCGACGGTTTCCGCGCCTTCGGTGCGCAGGGACTCGCTCCAGACCGTGCCCTGCGATCCGTCCGAGAGGGTGATCCGCTCGTCCGTCCGCAGCGGCCGGTGCTCCTCGACGCGGATGCCCAGCGCCTCGCGCAGGGGTGCGGCCGGGTAGCCGCCGAGGCGGGCGTGCATGCGGTCGTCGACGTATCCGGTGGCGTGCTGGACGAGGAGCGTCCCGCCGTCGGCGACGTAACGGCGAAGGTTCTGCGCGCCTTTGTAGGACAACAGGAACAGGGACGGGGCGATGACGAGCCGGTAGCGGCTCAACTCGTGCTCGGGGTGGGCGAAGTCAACGGTGACGCCCGCGTCCCACAGCGCGCGGTGCGCCCCGGCGAGCGTCGCGTGGTAGTCGAGGCGGGAGGAGGGCAGCCCGTCCACCTCCAGCGCCCACATGGCGTCCGGGTCGTCGAGCACGGCCACGGACGCGGTGACCGTCGATCCCGCCAGCTCCCCGAGCGCGGCGACCGCCTCACCGGTCTGTATGACCTCGCGGAAAATACGGCTGTCGGGACCCGCGTGCGGGAGCATCGCCGAGTGCCAGGTCTCGGCGCCCGCCCGGGACTGCCGCCACTGGAAGAACAGGGCGCCCTCCGAACCGCGCGCGACGTGGCCGAGGCTGTGGCGCAGTACGTCACCCGGCTCCTTGCCGATCACCTGCGCGCCGTCGTGGACCGTGCTGGTGCCCTGCTCCATCAGCAGCCACGGGCGGCCGCCGGCCAGGGAGCGGGAGCGGTCGGCGTAGAAGGCCACATGTGCGGCGCCGTCGAGGCCGTTCGCGGACGGGTACTGGTCGGAGGTGACGACATCGAGTTCGCGGGCGAACGCCCACAGGTTCGGCCGCAGGTCGTAGGGCAGCATCAGGTTGGTCGTGACCGGCCGGTCGCTGTGTTCGCGGATCGCGTCGCGCTGCTCGCGGTAGGCGGCGATGATCTCGTCGCCCCAGAAGCGGTGGAAGTCCACTGTCTGGCCGGGGTTCTTGTGGTACTGCGTCGCGCGCGGCGGCAGGACCTGCTCCCAGGAGCTGTAGCGCTGGCTCCAGAAGGCTGTTCCCCAGGCCTCGTTGAGGGCGTCCAGCGAGCCGTGCCGGGCGCGCAGCCACACCCGGAACGCGGCGGCCGCGTGGTCACACCAGCAGAGCGTGCCGTACTCGTTGTGCACGTGCCACAGCGCGAGGGCAGGGTGGTCGCCGTACCGTTCGGCGAGCGCGGAGGCGATCCGGCGGGCGGCGCTGCGGTAGGCGGGCGAGGCGAGGCAGTAGGTGTCGCGGCTGCCGTGGACGAGCCGGGTGCCGTCGGCCCGGACCGCCAGCGCCTCGGGGTGGGCGAGGGTGAACCAGGGCGGCGGGGAGGCGGTCGGGGTGGCGAGGTCGACGGCCACGCCGTTGGCGTGCAGGCGTTCGATGTGGGCGTCGAGCCAGGAGAAGTCGTAGCGGCCCTGCTCGGGTTCGAGCAGGGCCCAGGAGAAGACTCCAAGGGTGGCCAGGTTGACCCCGGCCCGGCGCATGAGTTCGTCGTCCTCCTTCCAGACCCGCTCGTCCCACTGCTCGGGGTTGTAGTCCCCGCCGAAGGCGAGGCCGCCCAGGCGGTCGGTGATCCTGCGTGCCGTCATGACGGTTCCTCGGGTATGGAGAGTCGTTCCGTGCTCTGTCGGGGCGTCAGTAAGCCTGTGAGCAGGTCCTGTTCGTCCGTCGGCCGCTCACCGCGACGGGCGGCGGTCAGTCGGCCGATCACGTGGTCGACCGCTGCGCGAGATGTGGCGCGCTCGCGGAAGCCGGTGAGGGTGCGCTCGACGTATCCCGCGCGTCATGGTGGCGGCCCCTCCCGCAGCTGTCGAAGCGCTTCACCTCCATGGTGAAGTTAACGAACATCTTTCGTGCGAAACAAGGGGCAGGGTACGAGGAAAGTTTCTCCTCCCTGGTCCATTGACAGCCTGTTAGCGGTAGTGGCAGCGTCGATGCGCTTCGACAAACACTCTCAACCCGACATCCGCACCGCTTGCCGAGGGATCCGTTTCGTGGCTTCTCCGTCTCCTTCCTCTGCCGTCCGGCTGCCCTTCCGCGACCCCGCACTTCCGGTGAGCGAGCGCATCGACGACCTGCTGGACCGGCTCACCCTGGACGAGCGGCTCGCCATGCTCCACCAGTACGTCCCGGCCGTCCCACGCCTGGGCGTCGCCTCGTTCCGCACCGGAACAGAGGCGTTGCACGGAGTTGCCTGGCTGGGGGTGGCGACCGTCTTTCCCCAGGCCGTGGGGCTCGGGGCGTCATGGGACGAGGAACTGGTACGCGTCGTCGCCGAGGCGGTCTCGGCCGAGGTGCGCGCCTTCCACCGGCACCGGCCGACCTCGACCGGGTCCGGCACCAACAGCCTGCAGACCTGGGCGCCCGTGGTGAATCTGCTGCGCGATCCGAGGTGGGGGCGCAACGAGGAGGGTTATTCCGAGGACCCGCTGCACACCGCGCGCCTCGGAACCGCCTACTGCCGGGGCCTGGCCGGCGACCATCCGGAATACCTGCGCGCCGCGCCGGTGCTCAAGCACTTCCTCGCCTACAACAACGAGACCGATCGCTGCGTCACCTCGTCCGGACTGCGCCCGCGCGTGCTGCAGGAGTACGACCTGGCCGCCTTCCGGCCCATCGTCGCCTCCGGCGCGGCCACCGGTGCGATGGCCGCCTACAACCTGGTCAACGGCCGCCCCTGTCATGTCAGTCCCCTCATCGAGGATGAGCTGCGGCGTTGGGCGCGGCAGGCCGGCCACGAACTGTTCGTGGTCAGCGACGAGGAAGCACCCTGCAACCTGGTGGAACTGGAGCACTACTTCGAGGACCACCCCACCTCCCACGCCGCCGCGTTGAAAGCCGGCATCGACAGCTTCACCGACCACCGCCAGGACAGCGCGACCGTGATCGGCCGGCTGCGCGAGGCGTTGGAGCGCGGGCTGATCGAGGAGGACGACGTGAACCGGGCGGTGCGCCGCCAGCTGCAACTGCGCTTCCGCCTCGGTGAGTTCGACCCCGACCTCGACCCGTACGCCGGCATCGGCCCCGAGGTGATCGACAGCCCCGAGCACCGCGCCCTCGCCCTGCGCGCCGCGACCGAGTCGGTCGTACTGCTCAAGAACGACGCCCTGCTGCCCCTCGACCCGCAGCGCGCGCCCCGGATCGCCGTCATCGGTCCGCACGCCGACACCCTGCACGAGGACTGGTACAGCGGCACCCTGCCGTACCAGGTCGGCATCGCGTCCGGCCTGGAGGACGCGCTCGGAGGGAACGGCGAAGTCTCCCGCGTGTCGGGCGCCGACCGCATCAGGCTGCTCTCCCGCACCACGGGGGAGCCGTTGGTCGGGACCTCGTTCGACGTACAGGAATGGTGCGACGGCGTCCTCACCCTGCGCGACGCCGGTACGGGCCGCTACCTCGGCCTCGTCGAGGACGACGCCTCGCTCGCCGCGGACCGTACGCTGATCAAGACCTGGTTCGTCAACGAGACTTTCCGTCTGGAGCCCGCCCCGGACGACGAGGGCGACACCTTCCTGCTCCGCAATGTGCGCACCAGCCGCTACGCCGCCCTCGATCCCGCCGACGGCCGGGTGCGCGTCACCGCCGAGACCCCCGAGACGGCCGAGCGCTGGTATCGCGAACTGCTACACGACGGCGCGGCCGAGGCACGGGCAGCCGCCGAGGAAGCCGACGTCGCGATCGTCGTCCTCGGCAACCACCCCATGATCAACGGCCGCGAGACCGAGGACCGCACCGGAATCGCCCTGCCCGAGACCCAGGAAGCGCTGCTGCGCACGGTCGCCGCGGTCCGCCCGGAGACCGCACTCGTCGTCATGAGCAGTTACCCCTACGCCGTCGACTGGGCCGACGCCCATCTGCCGGCCGTGGTGTGGACCTCCCACGCAGGACAGGAGACGGGCCGAGCCCTGGCAGCCGTCCTGCTCGGCACGGCCGACCCCGCCGGCCGGCTGCCACAAACCTGGTACCGGGGTGACGACGCACTGCCGCACCCGCTCGACTACGACATCATCAAGGCGGGCTGGACCTACCAGTACCACCGGGCCGCGCCCCTCTACCCCTTCGGACACGGCCTGTCGTACACCGGCTTCGCCTACCGTGACCTGCGGCTGTCCGCGGCGGACATGGCTCAGGACGGGGCGGTGGACGTCTCGGTGACCTTGGCCGACACGGGCGCGCGGCCCGGCAGCGAGGTGGTCCAGCTCTACGTCCGAGCGGTCGACGCCCGCTACGAGGCACCCCGGCTCCGGCTCGCGGACTTCCGCAAAGTGCGGCTCGACCCGGGGGAGAGCCAGGAGGTGACCTTCCGTCTGCCCGCCGAACGACTGGCGCACTGGGACGTCACCACAGGCAACTTCACCGTCGACCCCGGCCGCTATGAGGTGCTCGTCGCCCGCTCGGCCGAGGACATCGTCCTCAGCGCACAGCTCACCGTGACCGGTGTCTCACCCACACCGCGCGCACTGGTGGGCCGGCACACCCTCGCCGTCGACTTCGACGACTACACCGACATCACCCTGGTCGACGCCACCCGCGCCAGGGGTGATGCCGTCGCCCCTGCGGATCCCGCTCACCCCGCTACCATGCTCTTCCGCTCCGTTGACCTGTCCGGTGCGTCCCACTTCGAGGCCGATGTCGCGCGCGCGGTGCCCGGCCAGGGCGAGGCACGACTGGAGATACGGGCTGGAGATCACCTCCTCACGGAGCTCGCCGTACCGGTCACCGGTGACCGCCACACCTGGACGACCGTGACCGCCGCGACGGCGGCATCGGGCGACGGCCACCACGACCTGTGGCTCACCCTGCACGGCGACTTCCGGCTGGCCTCCTTCCGTTTCACCGCGCACGCCCCGCGGAGCAAGGAGGCTGCCGAGTGAGCACCCCGCCCTTCCCGGCACTGCCCGACGGATTCCGTTTGGGCGCGGCCCGCACGCGGGTGCCACCGGTGACACGGGCGGAGGGCGTGGTCAGTGCCGGGCGAACTGGACCTCGGTCGGTTGCACGACGTTCGGCCGCAATGCGATCCCGGTGATGGTCAGTCGTTCTCCGTAGATGTCCGTGATTTTGATCGAGTTACCGCAACCGCTGCCGTCGGCGGAAAGGAAGTAGTTGTATTCGGTGCGGGGCAACTGCCGCCAGCCGTCGCCTGTCCTGACCTCCAGGCGCGCGACCGGGTTCCGGTGGCTGATCGCCTGGATGCCGCACCAATAGGGGCTGGACCCGGTTTTGTACCTGACGGAGATCGTGTCGGACGTGCTGGGGCTCAACAGCTGCCAGGTGATCGGGATCCGGCCGACCTTGAGGTCGGCGAGCTTGGCGAAGGCCTCTTGGCTGAGGTCGAGTTGCCCGGGTGCGCAGGGCAGGGGGCACTCGTTGGTGATCCGTACCGTGATCGACTTGCCGTTGGCCGCGCGGACGAGCACGTACGCGCCGCATGCCCTGGACGTCTCGTAGTCCGTGGTGTTCATGGCCGCGATCATGAGGTCGGGACTCGGGCCGAACAGGCAGGCGCCGTCTCCGTCCTCGGCCTCGTAGGCGGTGGCGACTCCGGTGTAGGTGGTGCCGGGTCGAATCCGCCCTGCCGACGCTGCCGTGGTCGACGCCGTTCGCGGGGACCGTGGGGTGCCTGTGGCCGACGGTCGTGCCGGCGCGGTGGTCGCAGTGGCCGTCGGACTCGGGCTGCCGGTCGCGGTCGGCGTCCCCGACGGGGTCGGGGTGCTCGTCTCGGGCGAGGTGGTGGCCTTCGCCTGCGTGGTGGCGACGGGCGTTGCGGCGGCAGGCCCTGCCTCTTCCTTCCGGTCGGGGAGCAACCCCATGACCAGGTAGGCGAGAACGCCCGCGGCCGTCACCGCCACCGTGGCGCCCAGCATGAGCCTGTTTCTGCGCCTGCGCTGCCGCGCGGCCTGCCTCGCTGTCTTCATTACCCGTCCGTTCGGAGAGATCGAGCCGATGGTGCACTGTTCAGTGACCGCACGAGGCGAAAAGGTTGCCGGCGATTTCTCACTGGGGCGAGGTCGCGTTCGGCGGGAAGGCGGATCCGACCTGTGGCGCAGGTACCACCTTCTCGTCTCGCCGGTACGGAAGTCGGCGACCCGCCCGTAGTTGTTGACCGTGGTCACCCCCGGCGTGTCGATGCGCAGTTCGTACGCGGGGTGGCAGGAGGGGTTGCCGGGCGGCAGCGTGACGGCTGCGGCAGCGTACGAGGAGTACGCTGCCGCAGCCGCTCGCGCGTCCCGAGGATCAGACGGCAGTGAAGGTCCACAGCAGGTTGGTGTTGCTGCCGTACGTCCACTGCTTGGTGACGGAGCCCGAGTCGACCTTGCCGCCGCCGTCGAGGACCAAACCGGTGGTGCGGTTGGCGATCGAGTAGCTGTCGCCGCCCCGGTGGGTGATCTTCCACTGCTGGTTGGTGCCGCCGTTCCAGGCGGCCTGTCGAGCCGGAGAGCCGTCGGCGGTGGCGCCCCAGCCGTCGGCGACCATGCCGTTCGTGCGGTTCACCAGCCGGTAGTAGCCGCCTCCGACCGCCTCCGCATGCCACTGCAGGTTGGGACTGCCGTCCCAGGTCCACTGCTTGAGGTTGGACCCGGAGGCGGCGTTGCCACCGCTGTCCAGGGCGAGGCCGTTGGTGACGTTGCTGATCCGGAAGTACGTCGCCGGGTTGAACTGGACCCTCAGCGAGGTGATCTGGTCGTTGTTGCCGGTAGCCCTGAGGTCGGGGTTGTCGGCGGTGAAGGTCCAAGGGGTGCCGGTGAAGTTGTCTCCGGAGTAGCCGATCACCCGGTAGCCGGGGGCCGGCCGGAGGGAGGAGAGGGTGCGCGCGCCCAGCCCGGCCGCGGTCAGGTCGGCCGCGGAGTAGTCGCCGACGGGGAGCACGGCGTGGTCGCCGGTGTAGTTGACGTCCTTGAAGCCGATGGCGCCGGCGAGCGGCCGCAGGCCCGGGATCGTGCCGGAGAAAGAGAGCTTCAGGACGTAGGCGTTCGCACTGTACGGCGCCGAGGACGGCAGGGTGACCGTGAGGCCGGAGGAGTTCTGGGTCGGTGTGGGCAGGTCGATGTAGGTGCCGGCGGTGGTGCCGAGGAGCTTCACCGAGGACAGCGACGAGAGGTTGATCCGGTCCGAGCCGAGGGTCTTGATCGTCAGCGAGCTGCCCGGCCAGCCCAGGACGGTGGCGTACAGGACATTGTTGGCCTTGTTGCGGGTGAAGCGGATGTCCTGCGGCGTGCCGGCGTGCGGGGTGGTGAACGAGCCGCCGCCCATCTTCGTCGGGCCTTCGCCGTACGCCGCCCAGGCGCGGGTCGCGTACACCGACTCACCGAAGCGGTTCAGGTGGTCCCCGATACTGAGCAGGATGTCCTTCTGCGCCTGGGGGATGGTGCCGTCGGCCATCGGCGCGATGTTCAGCAGCATGTTGCCGTTCTTGCTGACCCGGTCGATGAACGAGTGCAGCATCTGCTGGATGCTGTAGTAGCCGATGCCCTGCGTGTAACACCAGCTGCTGCTGGAGATGCTGTCGTCGGTCAGCCAGTAGGGGGTGGTGAGGTCGGCCGGGCCGCCACGCTCGTAGTCGAAGACCTCGCCCTTGCCGTTCATACCGTCCTTGTACGTGGTGACGACCTCACGGCCCCAGCTGATGGCCTGGTTGTAGTAGTACGCCAGGAAGTTGAGGCGCTGTTGCTCGTCGACGGCGTCCAGATTGAAGTCCTGCCACAGGATGTCGGGCTGGGCGCGGTCGACGACCTCCCTGAGCTTGTCGAACCAGAGCTGGTTCTCCGCGGCCGAGCCCAGCTGCCCGTAGAGCTTCTTGAGGCTCGGGTCCGTCTGAGCGGGGACGTGCTCGTAGAAGCCGGTGAAGTTGTACGCGTGGTGCATGGCCACCAGCAGCTTGAGGCCCTTGGCGCGGATGGCAGTTGAGAAGAGTTTCAGCAGGTCAAGACCCGGGCCCTTCTTCACCGAATTCCACTCGTTGACCTGGCTGTCCCACATGGAGAAGCCGTCATGGTGCTCGGCGACCGGGCCGGCGAACCTGGCGCCGGCGTCGACGAACAGCTGTACCCACTCGTCGGGGTCGAACTTCCCGCCGGCCGACTTCAGCTTCGGCGTGAACTTCACGAAGTTGCCCGCCAGGTCCCGAGCACCGTTGATGAAGTTGTGGTACGGCCACGCCGTTGGCTGGCCGTAGGTCGCGATGTGGTGCTGGTTGGCGGTGTCGCCGGCCCGGTACATGTTGCGCGGGTACCACTCGTTGCCGAAGGCCGGGACGCTGAAGACGCCCCAGTGGAAGTAGATCCCGAACTTCGCGTCCTGGAACCACTCCGGGGCCGGCGGGTGCTGGTCGACCGAGTTCCAGTCGGGCGTGTACGTGCTGGGTGCCGCGTGGGCGACACCGGCGCTGAACAAACCTCCGGTCACGGTTGCCGCGGCCACACATGTGGCGCCGGCCAGGAAGTGGCGTCTGTTGATCGGACTCGGCATGGACACATCCCTGGTGCAGAGAGGACAGGGGAAGGCAGGGGACACGAGTCGGCGTGGCAGCTGTGCATGGGGCGCCACGTGTTACGCACGAAGGTCGGTCATGTCTCCCCGGGATGTCAACCAGCGTGCAGGGATGAAAAGCCCTGTAGGGCAAAGCAGTTTGGCCTATGTGAGTTCCTTTTGAGTGGAATTGACGCTGGTCAAACATCGCATGTCTGACAGTGCTCCATGGCCAGTTCGAGTCGTCGAGTGGCGCCGATTGATGGATGAATCTCTCCCTCTTCGGGCTGCTCCGCCGTCTCCGCTCTGTCCGCACTGGCGCTGCTCAGCGCGTGCGGCAGCGGCTCCACCACCTCGGCGTCGTCGGGTGACACCCCGCTGGTCGGCGTCGACTACCCGCGCTCCGACACCGACTTCTGGAACTCCTACATCAAGTACACGCCCCAGTACGCCAAGGAGCTGGGACTGGATCTGAAGCGATGCCCCCGGGCACCATGCAGCAGCGCTGGGTTGTGCCCGCCTCGACGCTCATCCGGCTGCCCGACTCCCTTCCCCTGGACCGGGCCGCGCTCGTCGAGCCGACGGCGGTCGCCGTGCACGACGTGGGCCGGGCCGAGATCGCCGAGGGCGAGAAGGTGGTCGTGGTCGGCGGCGGCCCGGTCGGCATCCTCATCGCGCTGGCCGCGCCAGCGGCGGGCGCTGAGGTCCGGGTGGTCGAGCTGAGCGCCCACCGTCGGCTCTTGGCCGAGGAGCTGGGACTGACGGCGTGGAACCCGGCCGACGTCGACGTGCCGGAGCTGGTGCGGCAGTGGACAGCAGACGCGGGCGCGGACGTCGCCTTCGAGGTGTCCGGCGCTGCGGGCGGCGTGGACACGGCGGTCGACGTGCTGGGCGTGCGCGGCCGTCTGTGCCTCGTCGCCATCCACCCCCGACGCCGCGAGGTCAACCTGCACCGCTTCTTCTGGCGCGAACTCACTTCGAGAAGGCGGTGACCCTGGTCGACGACGGCACCATTCCGGCCGAGCGGCTGATCAGCAAGGTCGTGCCGCTCACGCAGGCATCCGCCGCCTTCGAGGCCTGGAGGGCGGCGGCGACGTGATGAAGATCCTCGTCGACTGCACCGACGACACCCAGGGAGCCGCCGCATGACCGCCTTCGACCTCACCGGGAAGCTCGCCGTCGTCACCGGAGCCCGGCGCGGCGTCTCGACATCGTCTACCTGCATGATCCGGACGACCACTGGCGGCAGGCGCCGAGGAGGCCATGCCCACGCTCGCGGAGCTGCGCGACCAGGGCGTGGTCGGCGCGATCGGCGCCGGCATGAACCAGTCGGCGATGCTCGCCCGCTTCCTGCGCGAGACGGCCGCCGACGTGGTGATGCCGGCCGGGCGCTACACACTTCTGGACCAGTCGGCGCTGGACGACGTCCTGCCCGCCGCGCGGGAACTCGGCAAGAGCGTGGTGGCGGTGGGCGTGTTCAACTCCGGACTGCTCTCCCGCGACCGGCCCACCGAGGGCATGAAGTACGACTACCAGGACGCCCCGCCGGCTTTGGTCGCCCGCGCCCGGGAGATCGCCGAGGTCTGCGAGGCGCACGGCACCATCCTGCCAGCCGCCGCGATCGCCTTCCCGTACACGCATCCCAGTATCATCAACGTCACCCTCGGCATGCGGACTCCGGAACAGGTCGGACGAAACGTGGAACTCCATGATCAGCGCGTCCCCGACAACCTCCGGGACGATCTCCGCACTCAGGGGCTGATCAGGTCGGACGTGCTCGCGGGGCACGGTGGGGGGAGGGGTGCGCGGTGTCTCTGACGGACAAGGCCATCGAGCAGATCCGTGAGCTGATCCGGACCGGTGCGCTGCCTCCGGGATCGAAGCTACCGCCGGAGCCGGACCTGGCCGCCCAGCTGGGACTGTCCCGCAACCTCGCCCGGGAAGCGGTCAAGGCACTGGCCGTCGCGCGGGTTCTGGAGGTCCGGCGAGGCGACGGCACCTATGTGACCAGCCTGCAGCCGAGCCTGCTCCTGGAGGGTCTCGGCGGCGCGGTGGAGCTGCTGCAGGGCGACTCGGTCGCCCTGCAGGACCTCATGGAGGTACGGCGGCTCCTCGAACCGATGGCCACGGCCCTTGCCGCCACCCGGATCTCCGACGCCCAGCTGGCCGAAGTGAAGCGGCACCTGGACGCCATGCGCGAAGCCCGCGACGACGTGGAACAGCTCAATGCCCACGACGCCGCCTTCCACCGCGCGGTCGTCTCGGCCACGGGCAACGAGACCCTCCTCACCCTCCTGGAAGGGATCTCCGGCCGCACCCTGCGCGCCCGCATCTGGCGCGGCCTGGTCGACACCCAGGCCGCGGTCCGCACCCTCGCCGAGCACGAGGCAATCTTCAACGCCCTGTCCGCCCGTGACGCCGCCCTCAGCCAGGCCGCCGCACTGCTGCACGTGAGCAACACCGAGCAGTGGCTGAGGGAACACCTGCGCTCGGGCGAACCCCTCCCCTTCGGGACGCCAGCGTCACACAGGCCCTAGTTGTATTGACCCGCAGGGTTGTTGACACGGCTTGATCGGTGGCTGGCCTCCGAGGGCGGTGTGGCAGCGGTGGTAGTTGTAGGCGTGGAGGAAGTCGTAGGCCGAGGCGTTGTCCGTGAGCACGCGCTCGATGCGGGTGATGCCGTGCGCGTGGAAGAACGCGGCCGCGCGGGTGAGGAAGCCCGCGCAGGTGGCGACCTTCTCATCGGGGTAGATCTCGCTGGAGGCGAGGCGGGTGTGGTCGTCGACGGCTGAGTGGATGTAGTCGAAGCCCATGCCGCCGCGGGTGGCGCGGCCGGCCTGGCGGCCCAGCGTCTTGTGGCCGCCGCCGTCGGGGATGCGGCCGAGTTTCTTGACGTCGACGTGGACCAGCTCGCCGGGCCGGGCGCGTTCGTAGCGGCGGATGACCTGTCCGGTGGGCCGGTCCATGAACGCGAGCCGGTTCAGTCCGTGCCGGAGCAGGATGCGGTGCACGGTCGAAGCGGGCAGTCCGAGGATGGGGCCGAGACGGGCGGGGCCCAGCTTGCGCTCCTGCCGCAGCCGGCATACCCGGGCCTCCACCGACGCCGGGGTGCGGTGCGGGGTCGTGCGTGGCCTGCTGGGCCTGTCACGCAGTCCCGATTCGCCCTCGGCGGCGAACCGCCGTACTCACTTGTGGGCCGTGGTGCGGGATATACCCGTCTCGGCGGCGACATGCGCGACCGGCCGACCGGTACGAACACGTTCAACCAGCAGGCGCCTGCCGTGAACGGTCAGCCGGGCATACGGTGGGACAAGAAGACCTCCGTGCGGTGCAGTCCTAGACAGCTCCACCACACCGGAGGTCTTCGCCATGACCAAGCCCGGCGACTGTCAACAACGCTCGTGATCAATACACCTAGTCCCTCAAGATGCGCCACCGGTTGTCGGTGGTGCCGTTGTCCGAGTCCTGGACTGCGAACGCGCCGACAGCGGTCGAGTTGTTCGCGATGGCGAGCAACTTGCCACTGTTGGCGTTGCGGATCTTGTAGGTCCCGTCTCCCTGGTCGAGCAGCGTCCATCTGTGGTCGGCGGTGCCGTTGTCCGACCACTGCAGGACGGTCGCGCCGTCTGTCGTGGACATGTCCTGGACGCCGAGCACCTTGCCGCTGTGGACATTTCGCAAGCGGACCGCGTTTCCGTCGGTGATCATTTGCCAGTCGTGGTCGGCGGTGCCCGAGTCGTGCCACTGCAGAGCACGGCCACCGTCGGCCGTGGACATGTTCTGGATGCCCAGCACGAGACCGCTGCCCACGTTGGCGAGACGGACGGTGCCGCTGGTGTTCCAGTAGACGGCGTAGTTGTGGCCGTGCGCGTCGTGGAACGGGCCCAGGTTGACGGTGGAGCCGTTGGCGGTGGCGGTGAAGGCGAGCGAACTGCTGCTGGTCCGTGTGATGGAGGACGTGTTCAGCGTCGGGAGCGAGCTGAGCGCGGAGTTGCCGTAGTTGCCGGACAGGACCACCGGGCCGTAGGTGATCGCGGTGACGTTCGGGTTGTCGTTGGCCGCTCGCATGATGACCCGCATGGGCAGGCGGACGGTCACCGTGTCGCCGGAGGCCCACGAGCGGCTCAGGGTGGCGTACCTGCCGGGGGTGGTGTTGATGTTCTGCGCGACGCCGTTGACGCTGACAGTGGCCCCGGTGGTCCAGCCAGGGATGCGGATGCGCATGGCCCAGGTTCCGCTGACGTTGCCGGTGACCTGCAGGGTCGTGGTGTCGCTGACGGGGTATGTCGTGGTCTGGGTGACCGTGATTCCGCGCTCTGACCAGTTGAGTACCGAGGGCACGAACAGGTTCACGATCAGCGTGTTGTCACTGCGGAAGTAGATGGAGTCCATCAGCCTGGTGTGCATCTCCAGGCCCGTGCCCTGGCAGCACCAGAAGGTGCCGTAGTCGGTGCTCCAGGTGCCACCGCCCCACGCCGGGCCCACACCGCGTCGGCCTCCCGGGTTGAGCGGGGTGAAGTAGGTGACGTGGCCGTGGTTGTCGGCCGGGTTCTGCTGGCCGATCATCTGGTTCAGCCACGCCCGCTCGTAGTAGTCGAACAGCTCGACCCGGTTCGGGTCCAGCGCGAACAACTCCCGGGTGAGGAGGAGCATGTTGAAGGTGTTGCAGCTTTCGCAGGTGTCCCTGTTCAGGTAGCCGGCGATGGCGTTCGGTGCGCGGAAATGCTCTGCCTGGCTGTTGCCGCCGATGGCGTAGGTGTGCGAGTTGACAGTGATGTTCCAGGCGTTGGTGGCGATGTCCCGGTAGCGGGTGGTGCCGGTGGCCTTGTACTCCCGGGCGGCGCCGATCCACTTGGGCACCTGCGTGTTGGCGTGCAGTCCGTTGAGCTGGTCCTGGTTGGACGCCAGCGGGTCGAACACCGCGGCGTGGTCGAACCGCCGGGCGGCGGTGAGCCACCGCGCGTCGCCCGTCTGCTGGTAGAGATCGGTCAGCACGGTGTTCATGCCGCCGAACTCGGTGCCCAGCATGGTCTGCATCTGCTGGGCGGTCAGCCGGCCGGTGCGCCAGTCGACCCATCCCGCCAGGGCGAGCAGCACGTCCCGGGCTTGTGTGCTGCCGATGTGGCGCCATACGTCCAGCAGGCCGGCGAGGGTCTTGTGGATGGTGTAGTACGGCACGTTGCCGTTGGTCAGGGTCCGCTGCTCGAGAGCGGTGAAGTCGGACTCGGGATAGCCGGAGAGATAGCCGGCGTTGAAACCGGCGGCGCTGTTGTTGGCCTGGCACTTGGCCAGCTCCGCGACCATGTGGGTTGCCTTGTCCCGGCAGGTGGTGTCCCCGGTCACGGCGTACAGCTGTGCCCATGCCGTGAGGAAGTGCCCCTGGACGTGGGTGCGGAAGGGGAAGTCCGGCGCGTCCCAACCGCCGGTGGCAGCCGCGCCGTTGGTGGACAGCCGGTGGTTGGCGCGGAAGTTGTACAGCAGCCGGTCGACATCGACGAACCGCAGGTAGTTCCGCGTACGGTCCTGATTGTCCAGCCACCGGCTCGCGGTGAGCCGGACCTGGCCGAGTTCGAAGGGGTGCGCGGAGACCCCGATGTCGGCCCTCGCGGGCGGTATGGCCGCGTGGGCGGGAGAACTGCCCAGTAAGGATCCGGTGGCAGAGGCGGCGGCGGTGGCCCCGGCTACTTGCAGGAGGTGCCGTCTGCTGATCGAGGAAGACATCTTGCACCCTTTCGTGACGAGAGAGTCCGTCGAAGCCGCCCGCGGGGTAACAGGCCGCAGTGGTGGCTCACTGGGTGTAGAAGGTGGCGTCGGCCCGGTCGGTCGCCGTGCTGAGGGCCTGGACCCGCAGCAGGTAGTCGTAGTGGCGGATGTAGCGGCCCGGGAGGTTGAACGACTCGTACGAGACCCCGGCGGAGTCCGCGAGGCCGGCCCGGGCGGTGAAGGAGGCGTCACCGGCGAACAGCGACGTTCCGTCGTTCTTCTCCACCCGCACCTCGTAGTTCTTGTGGCGCAGGAAGTAGCCGGGGAAGTTGGCCGACTCCAGGGAGACGGTGCCCGTGCCGGCGAGACCGGTGACGACACGGAACTGCGAGTCGGCCAGCGGGGAGACGTTGGGCTCGATCCTGGCGCGGTACTCCCAGTGCCGGATGAACCGGTCGGGGAAGTTGTACGAGGAGAGCCGGATCGGGGTGAGGCCGTCGGCGACCGGGATGCCGAAGTCGGGTGTGCCGTCGGCCTTCCAGTAGATCTTCTGGACGCGGGTGCGGCGGTTGGGGTCGTTGAGCGGGGCACCGCTGATGTCCCTGTAGCTGCGGTCGTGGTACACGAGGATGTCCGACTTGCCGTCCTCGGAGACCGTGAACTGGTTGTGCCCGGGGCCGTACTGGCTGGTGGCGGCGTTGCTGGCGAAGACCGGGTTCGCGGTCTTGGCCCACGACGACGCGCTCAGCAGGTCGGCCGAAGCGGACGCGGTCAGCATGCCCATGCAGTAGTTGGCGTCGGTGGCACTGGCCGAGAAGGTCATGAAGACCTTGCCGCCCCGCTGGATCACAGCCGGGCCCTCGTTGACCGTCTCGCCTCCGGCGGTCTCCCACGAGGCGGTCGGCCGGCTGATCATGACCGGTGTGCCGGTGATGGTCCACGGGCTGGACATCCGCGCTATGTAGATGTTGGTGCCGCGGCCGACGGCCGGGTTGTGCTGCGCCCAGGAGAGGTAGCGGGTGCCGTTGACGGCGAAGGTTGTCGCGTCCAGGGAGAAGGTGTCCAGCGGCAGTGCGATACGGCCCTTCTCCGTCCAGGTGCCTGTGATCGGGTTCGCGGCGGTGCACTCCAGGACGTAGGGCCGGATCCTCCAGATATCGTTCGCGGCGCCGGCGGCGAAGTAGATGTACCACTTGCCGTCGATGAAGTGGATCTCCGGCGCCCAGATGTGGGCGCCCATCTCACCGGTGGCGTGCTTGGTCCAGATGGTGGTCTCAGCGGCCGACGTGAGCCCCTGGATCGTGGTGGCCCGGCGCAGCACGATCCGGTCGTACGCCGGGACCGTGGCGGTGAAGTAGTAGAAGCCGTCCGTGTGCTTGAAGATGTGCGGGTCGGCCCGCTGCTCGGCGACGGTGTTCGTGTACGTCACACCGGGTGACGCGGGCACGGCGGCGTAGGCGGTGCCGGCCGAGACGCCGGTGACGGTGGCGGCGGCCGAGCCGGCGATCATGCCGAGGACCGTTCGTCGGGTGAGCGCAGGTCTCACGGAGTACTCCCTCTGGTGCCGGTATTTCGAACGCCGTTCGTAAACTCGGCCAGAAGATAGATCCTGCACCTGCCCGGGTCAACGCTTCTGTCACAAAAGGCGGCCCGAGGTCTCGAAGGCGGCGGAGACGGAGGTTCCGGCGCCCGAGCTCGGTCAGGTCGGATGTATTGACGCACTCTGTTTCGCCCACCTATTGTCTGCCCGATCTTACGAACGCAGTTCGATATGTCGCACAACTCGACTGGGGAGACAGCGAGTTGGCTGCGGCGGCTGCCCCCGGCCGACCACCGGGAGGGAACGCGGCCGGGCGCAACAGCTGTCGCCGAGAAACCACCAACCGTCCTGCTGCGCCGCGCCCACCCCCGCTCGGATCAGCCAACCGCATCGTCCGGCCCCGCCGTCACCACGGCAGAACGACAGGAGATGTGCATGTCCGCGCTTTGCGCCCGGCTGTCGGCGATATTGCTCGCCGCGTGCCTCCTCTTCACCGGCCAGGCCCTGACCACACCGGACCGGGCGGCCGCTGCCGACCCGGGCTACCTGATGGCGCATTTCATCGGTGAGGGGGCGACCGGTCAGCAGATCTACTTCTCGCACAGCACGGACGGCCTCAACTGGCGTGACGTCAACGGCGGCGAGACGACCCTGCGCTCAACGGTCGGCACCCGCGGCGTGCGCGACCCCGCACTGGTTCGCTCCCCGGGCGGCGACAAGTACTGGATCATCGCGACCGACCTGTGCATCGGCTGCGGGCAGAACTGGGACACCGCCATCTACAACGGCAGCCGCAGCCTTGTGGTGTGGGAGTCGACGGACCTGGTCAACTGGTCGGAGCCGTGGCTGCTCAATGTCGCCGGGTCGATCTCCGACGGGCGCAACGCGTGGGCGCCGGAGGCGATCTGGAACCCGGCCACCAACGACTACGTCCTGTACTGGGCGACGAACAAGCCAGTCAACGGCGTAAAGAAGCACCGCATCTACTACGCCCACACCCGCGACTTCCGCACCATCACCACCCCGCGGATCTACATCGAGCGCCCCGGCACCCAGGAGATCATCGACACCCAGATCGTCGAGCTGCCGGCCGGCGTCGGCGACTACCGCTACGTACGGGCCTCCGGCGACGGCCAGATCACACTGGAGGGCAGCAACTCGATCCTCGGTACGTGGACGAACCTCGGCAACCTCTCCGGCATCGGCCTGACCGGTTCCCAGGTCGAGGGTCCGATGTGGATGAAGTTCCGGGACCGCAACGAGTGGACCCTCTACCTCGACCAGTACGCCTCCGGCCGCGGGTACATGCCGGTCACGACGACCGACCCGTCCGCCTCGGGCACCTATCGGCTCCCGGCATCGGGAAGCTACAACATGGGCGGCACAAAGAAGCGCCACGGCTCGATCCTGAACCTGACGGCCGCCGAGGAGAGCCGCATGCTCGCCCGCTGGCCCAACACTCCGGCCAAGCGGCTCCAGTCGTACAACTTCCAGGACCGGTACGTGAGGCACGCCGACTTCGACGTGCGCATCGACCAGAACATCGCCGGCCCGGACGCCCAGTTCCGGCTGAGGCCCGGCCTGACGGGCTCCGGCACCGTCTCCTTCGAGTCGGTGAACTACCCCGGCTACTTCCTGCGGCACTCCCATTACGACCTCCAGCTGGCCTACAACGACGGCACCCCCCAGTTCGCCGCCGACGCCACCTTCCGCCAGGTCGCCGGGCTCGCCGACTCGAGCTGGTCGTCCTTCCAGTCGTACAACCACCCCGACCGCCACATTCGCCACTACGCCTACCAACTCCGCCTCGACCCGATCACCACCGCGACGGCCCGCGGCGACGCCACCTTCCGCGTGACGAGCTGACCCGACGCCGACAGGGATTCCGGCGCCCTCATGGCGACCCCGACGCCCGACCACGCCTCGCCACAGACATGTCTTCTTCAGGGATGTGAACCCATGCACAGCGTGAGACTTCCCGGCCGCCGGAGATTCCGGCCGGGCGCTCCGGCCACCGTGGCCGTCGCCTCGCTCCTGTGGGGCTTTGCCGGCCCGGCCGTACCCGCCCAGGCGGCGGAGATCACCGACGGCCTGGCCACCATCACCCCGGGCTCCATCGGATCCGGCACCACGGCGGCCAACCACACCGGCAAGTCGGTCTCCACCCCCGATCCCTACCAGGACAACGCCACCTCCCACGCCGACAGTTCCTTCACGGCGGTCAGCCCCTGGGCCTGAACCCTCCGACTCCCGGCGCGAGAAGTACGCGGCGGGCCACCTGCAGCCACCGGAAGGCCGCATGAGATTCCTCCAACGAAGCGGGATTCGAGTCGCCGGTACGGCCGTCGCCGTCCTCTCCGGCATAGGCTCGGTCACTGCGGTGCCCGCATCCGCCGCCACGCCGGGCAACTGGACCTCGGTCCAGCCCGGTGTCGCACAGACCGGCTGTGACGGCGTGCGCGCCACCGTGGCGCTGGACGCGAACGGCGGCCTGTCGCTCGGCGCGACCTGGAACTGCCGCCAAGCCCTGATATCCGCTCCGATCGGGCTGATGACCAGCCAGGCCGACTTCACCACCGGCCTGGAGTTCGTCAGACGCACGGATACGCCCGTCTCGTACAGCTACGAGGTCGAAGCGGGGAAGTCCCGCGTCCGGACGCGGTCCGCGACCGAGACGAGACTGGTGTTCGCGAAGGGCTCCGAGCAGATGACCGTGCACGTTCGCACGTCCGCGGATGGAATGGCGCTGCGCTACGAGCTGCCGTCGGGTGCGACCGTGCTGAGCGAGGCGACGTCGTTCGAGCTGCCGACCGACGCCCAGCTGTCCCGGCAGGTGTTCAGCCCCGATCACGAGAGGGGTTATGTGACCTCTACGGTCGCCGACGTCCCGACGGGCTCCTACGACATGGGCGTGTTGGCCCAGCAGACCGATGGCGCGCGGGTGCTGCTCGCCGAGTCCGGTGTGGACGGTGGCTATGCGGGTGGCTGGTTCACCCACACCCAGGGCACCGGCCGGTTCACGGTCGCGCTGGCCGACGCGCAGGTCGTGCGATCCGGCGCGTTCACCACAGCGTGGCGCACTGCCACCATCGGCAGCACGGCGACGATCGTGGAGTCCACACTGGTCGACGACGTCGCGCCCGCGTCGAAGGTCTCCGACACCTCGTGGATCAAGCCGGGCGTCGCCGCGTGGCCGTGGCTGGACGGCATGTACGACACCCAGCGCGACCTGACCAAGCTCAAGCAGTGGGCCGACTACGCCTCCTCGCAGGGCTGGCCCTATCTCCTGGTGGACGACGGGTGGAAGGCCAATCAGGCGATCATTCCCGAACTCGTGACCTACGCCCGGGAGCGCGGCGTGCGGATCATGCTCTGGTACCACTGGCAGGACCTGGACACCGCCGCCGAGCGGGACGCCGAGTTCACCAAGATCACCGGGTGGGGTGTCGTCGGCGTCAAGATGGATTTCATGGGTTCCGAGACCCGGGCCCGTCAGCAGTGGTACGACGCGGCCCTGGCCGACACCGCCCGGTACAGGCTGATGGTCGACCTGCACGGCTCGCGCCTGTCCGTCGGCGTCCACCGCACCTGGCCGCACGTGCTGACCAATGAGGCCGTCCGGGGCGAGGAATACCCCGGCGGCCGGGACATCGGGCACGTGGCCGCGCTCCCGTTCACTCGCGGCGTACTGGGCCCGGCCGACTACTCGCCGATGAGCTTCCAGCAGCGCAACCCGAACAGCGACGCCGCCGAACTCGCCCTCGGCGTACTCCTGGACAGCGGCATCATGCTGCCCGGCAGCCGCATCTCGGACTACCAGGCCCGGCCCGAGGCACAGCGGTGGCTGCGCATGCTGCCGACCGTGTGGGACGAGACGAAGTACGTCTCGGGCGACCCGCTCACCGGAGGGGTCATCGCGCGCCGTGACGGCGACCGGTGGTTCGTCGGGGCTTTCCGGCGCGGCGGCGCCACCACCATCAGCTACCCGACCACGTTCCTCGGCTCCGGTACCTGGCACGCGGAGATCACCACCGACGGCTCCAACGGCCTGACCCGCACCAGCAAGGTCGTCCAGGCCGGTGACACGCTGAGTGTCCCGGTCGTGGCCAACGGCGGCCATGTGGTCAGGCTGACCAGGGTCCCGGTCATCCCGACCGGGAACCGCACGGTGACCGTCGCCGGCAGCAGCCAGGTACTCGACGTGAAGAGCGCTAGCCTCGCGAACGACGCCGCGATCATCCGCTGGCCAAGCACCGGCGGCACCAACCAGCGCTTCGCGTTCATGCCTTTCGGCGACGGATACACGCGGATCGTCAACCAGGCGAGTGGCAAGGACGTCGTCATCAGGTGGGCCTCCCGCGACGCCGGCGCGAAGGCCGTCCAGTACCCGTACGAAGCCAACGCCAACACCAACGACGAATGGTTGGCGGAAGACGCGGGCAACGGCCGTATCCGGCTCCTCAACCGCCACAGCGGCCTCTACCTCACCGCGGGCAGCGCCCAGGGCGACCAGTTGGAGCAACGCCCGTTCGACGGCACGGGCCACCAGATGTTCACCGTCTCGTGATGCCCGGCGCGGAGGAAGAGTTGAACAGAACCATAAGAACGCTGCTCGCCCTGCTGGGCCCGCTGCTGCTGGTCCTGCTGGGTGTCCCCGCCCTTCAGGGCACCGCCTCCGCCGCCGCCCCACCGGCTGGGCAGGTCATGCGGTTCACGATGACCGCGTTCACCAACAGCAGTGAGTCGAACATGTACGTGTACGACTCGCCGGACGCCACCGGATTCAGCCTGCGGAAGGGCCCCGCCTACACCCCGCCGTCCGGTCTGATCCGGGACCCCAGCATCTTCAAGCACACCGACGGCTATTACTACATCACTTACACCACCAACTGGACCGGGAACACGATCGGTTTCGCCCGGAGCACCGACCGGGTGAACTGGACGTTCCTGTACAACTACACGATCCCGATCAGCGGGCTGACCCGCACCTGGGCGCCCGAGTGGTTCATCGACACCGACGGCAGCGTCAACATCATCGTGTCCCTGACGGCGGCGAGCACCGCCACCCACTTCACCGCCTACAAGATCACGGCGACCAACTCCGCGCTGACCACCTGGTCCGCGCCCACCCAGCTGTCCGGCATCGGCCCGAACTACATCGACACCTTTGTCGTCAAGGTCGGCTCCACGTACCACGCGTTCACCAAGAACGAGACGACGAAGTACATCGAGTACGCCACCGCCTCCAGCCTCACCGGCCCCTACACCATGCGGAAGACGGGCGACTGGGCCGGATTCGGCAGCTGGGTCGAGGGTCCGGCCCTGGTCCAGCTCGACAACGGCGGCTGGCGCATCTACTACGACGGCTACCGCGTCGGCAAGTACTGGTACAGCGACAGCTACGACAACTTCGCCACCTGGTCCACGCCCACCGAGGTGCCCGGGCTGACTGGCTTCATACGCCACGCCACCGTACTGAAGGAGACGGTCCCCGGCGGTGTCACCCTGCCCACCAACACCACCAGGTCGCTGCAGTCGGTCAACTTCCCCGGGCGGTACGCCGTGGTGCGCTCCGACAACCTCGGCTACATCGACCCGGTGAGCGCCTCCAGCAGCACCACCGCCAAGCAGAGCGCGACCTTCACCGTCGTGCCCGGCCTCGCCGACGCCAACTGCTACTCCTTCCGCGACTTTGCCGGCCGCTATCTGCGTCACTGGGACTTGCGGGTCCGCTTCGACAGCAGCAACGGCACCGACACCTTCGACAAGGACGCCACCTACTGCGCCCGCCCCGGCGCCGCCTCCGGTTCCGTCCGCTTGGAGTCGTACGACTACCCCGGCCGCTACCTGCGCCACTACAACTACGCGCTGCGAGTGGACCTCTACCAGGACACCGACACGTTCCGCGCCGACAGCTCCTTCACGGTGGTCAGCCCCTGGGCCTGACCTGTCCACCCCCCGCCGTGGCGTCGCGGAACCCACCCACCGCCAACCGGAAACACCTACTCAAGGAATGAGGACCCCATGCACAGACGCATCTTCAGCCGCAGACATCTGTCGATGGTGCTCGCGGCCCTGGTCGCTTCGGCGGCGACACTCGTCGCCCACCCGGCTCAGGCGGCTTCCAGTGGCGCCTTGCGCGGTGTCGGTTCCGGCCGGTGTCTCGATGTGCCGGGCGCCAGCCAGACCAACGGCACGAACTTGCAGATCTACGACTGCTGGGGCGGGACCAACCAGCAGTGGACGTTGACGGACAGCAACCAGCTCACCGTGTACGGCAACAAGTGCCTGGATGTTCCGGGACACGCCACCACCGCCGGTACCCGGGTGCAGATCTGGACGTGTTCCGGCGGTGCGAACCAGCAGTGGCGGGTGAACGCCGACGGCACGATCGTCGGCGTGGAGTCCGGACTGTGCCTGGACGTCAGCGGCGGCGCCACGGCCAACGGCACGGCGGTGCAGCTGTGGAACTGCAACGGCGGCAACAACCAGAAGTGGACCGGCCTGTCCGCGCCGCCGGGCGGCACGTGTGCTCTTCCGTCGACGTACCGGTGGAGCTCGACCGGCCCGCTGGCGCAGCCGGCGAACGGGTGGGCTTCGCTGAAGGACTTCACCACTGTGACGCACAACGGCAGGCACCTGGTCTACGCGACCTACTCTGACGGATCGTCGTGGAAGTCGATGGCGTTCAGTCCCTTCACGAACTGGTCGGACATGGCGTCGGCCACCCAGATCGGGATGAGCCAGGGCGCGGTGGCTCCCAAACTGTTCTACCTCGCGCCCAAGAACATCTGGGTGCTGACCTCGAATGGGTGGGGTACCCAATGGCCCTTCGTCTACCGCACGTCGAGCGACCCCACCAACCCCAACGGCTGGTCCGCGCCGCAGCCGCTGTTCACCGGCAGCCTCCCCGACGGCAGCGCGATCGACCCGACCCTGATCGCCGACGGCCAGACCATGCACATGTTCTTCGCCGGTGACAACGGCAAGATCTACCAGTCGACCATGCCGATAGGGAACTTCCCGGCCAGCTTCGGCTCGTCGTACACGACGGTCATGAGCGACACCGTGAAGAACCTGTTCGAGGCGCCGGAGGTCTACAAGGTCCAGGGCCAGAACCAGTACCTCATGATCGTTGAGGCTCGGGGTGCGAACGAGAACCGCTTCTTCCGCTCGTTCACGGCCTCCGGCCTGAACGGTCCGTGGACCCCGCAGGCCGCCACCGAGAGCAACCCCTTCGCGGGCAAGGCCAACAGCGGTGCCACTTGGACCAACGACATCAGCCACGGTGACCTGGTCCGCACCAACCCCGACCAGACCATGACCATCGACCCGTGCAACCTGCAGTTCCTCTACCAGGGCCTGTCCCCCGACACGCCGTCGAACACCCCCTACGTGCAACTGCCGTACCGGCCGGGCCTGCTCACCCTGCAGCGCTGATGACCTGCCTGATCCACGGCTCGACGAACCCCAGCCGCATGTCGGCTGGGGTTCCTCTCTTCGTGGACTCTCATCGTGGGTACGGACCGAAGGTCAACCCGGCAAAGCGGCGACGTGGGCCCCCTCGCGGACGAAGACGGGAACGCGTTCCAGCGGGGCGTCCGCTTCGAGCGTCGTACCGCCCTCCACCACGTGTTCGGTGACCGGGTCGAGCCAGCGGGTGCCGGAGGGCAGATACACCCGGCGGGCCCGGGCGCCCGGCTCGTACACGGGTGCCACCAGCACATCGGGGCCGAGCAGGAACTGGTCGTCCACGTCCCAGGCGTGCTCGTCCTCGGGGAAGTCGAAGAACAGCGGGCGCATCGGCGGGGCGCCGGTGCGGTGGGCGTCCTCGGACAGCCTCCTCAGGTACGGGCGCAGGCGCTCGCGCAGCAGCAGGTGGTCGCGGAGGATGCCGTACGCCTCCTCACCGTACGACCAGACCTCGTTCGGCCCGCCGGTCATGTCCGCCGAGAAGGTGGGGTGGTGGGGCTTGCGGTCCCCGTGCAGCCGCATGACGGGGCTGAAGGTGCCGTACTGGAACCACCGGATCAGCAGCTCACGGTACGCGGGGTCGTCCGGGTCGCCGCCGCCGAAGCCGCCGATGTCGGTGTTCCACCAGGGGATGCCGCTCATCGCGACGTTCAGCCCGGCCCTGATCTGGCGCGCGAGGGAGTCGAAGGTGGCGGGGATGTCGCCGGACCACAGCAGGGCCCCGTGACGTTGGCTGCCCGCCCACGCGGAGCGGACCAGCGACAGCGGCCGGTCCTCGCCCGCCGCGCGCAGGCCGTCGGCCACGGCGCGGGTGTGCAGCAGGGGGTAGAGGTTCGCGACCTCGGCTGTCGGCCCGGCCGCGTAGACGGCGCGGTCGGCGACCTCCCGGGGCAGGTCCGGCTCGCAGGCGTCCAGCCAGAAGCACCCCACGCCCACCGAACGATAGTTGTCGTTCAACCGCTGCCACAGCGCGGCGCGTGCGCCGGGGTGGGTGGCGTCGTAGTACGCCATCGGGCGTATCAGCGCATCCCCGCTGTACCGGGACGGCCAGGGGAAGGTGAGCAGGCCGCCGTCCGCGTCCCGTACGAGGTGGCCGGCCGAGCGCAGGTCGTCGTAGGTGTCACTGCCGGGCTCGACGGTGGGCCACACCGAGACGGCGAGTTTCACACCGAGGTCCGTCAGCTCCTTGACCATGGCGGCGGGGTCGGGCCACTCGCTCTCCTCGAACCGCCAGTCGCCCATCCTCGGCCAGTGGAAGAAGTCGCAGACGATGACGGACAGCGGCAGTCCGAGCTCCTTGTACTGCCCAGCCACCGTGAGGAGTTCGTCCTGGGTGCGGTAGCGCAGTTTGGACTGCCAGAAACCGGACGCCCACTGGGGGAGGAGGGGCGGGCGTCCGGTGGCCCGGGTGTATGCGTCCATGATCTGGGCCGGGGTGTCGCCGGCGGTGATCCAGTAGTCGACGCGCCCGCCGGCGTCGGCGGTCCACCGGGTGGTGTCGGCACCCAGTTCGACACGGCCAGTGGCGGGGTTGTTCCACAGCAGTCCGTAGCCGCGCGAGGAATGGAGAAAGGGGATGGCGGCCACGGTGTTGCCCTGGACGAGGTCGATCACACAGCCCTTCTGGTCCAGGCGGCCGTGCAGATGCTGCCCGAGGCCGTGCAGCCGCTCACCGTCATAGGCCTCGAAATGCTGCTCCGTCCGGCCGCCCGCCGCGTGGACGCGGGGACCGGCATGGTGGGTGTACGGGGTCCTGTCGGCGAGGAGTTCACGGCGCGAATCGGTGTGCAGGAACCTCAGCCGGCCCTGGGCCGAGGCCTCGACGGTGAGGCGGCCGTTGACCAGGCCGGCGGACCCGTCGTCCGCCACGGACAGGTCGGCCTCCGGAGAAGGCGAGGGACTCTCCAGCGCGCCGGGGGCGGCAGGATCGATGGCCCCGGACGATGCCCGCACCCGGACCGCGTGCGGCCCCCAGGGCTCGATACGGAGGATTTCATCGGCGGTGTGGCGCTCCAGCCCGCCCGCGCGGATGGTGTACGGCAAGGTGATTCCTCTGTTGCTCGCAAGGGCGCGGACACGTACATCCGTGCGGCGCCATGGCCACGGTGGCCGGTACAGTCCGCGGCGCTCGACGGCACCGGCCACCTGGGATCAGTGGGTCTTGACGTAGGTCATCCGGCGGTCAGAGCAGTCCACTTCTGGTTGGAGCCGCCGTGGCAGTCCCACAGCTGGAGCTGCGTGCCGTCGGCTGTGGAGGAGCCCGGAACGTCCAGGCAGCGACCGGAGGCGGGGTTGCGGTAGCCGCCGTTGTAGGGCTGCCAGACCTGGTTGGAGCCGCCGTGGCAGGCCCAGAGCTGCACCTTGGTGCCGTTGGCGGTGCCCCAGCCGGCGGCGTCGAGGCACTTGCCCATGGAGCGCAGGGTGCCGTTGGTGTAGAGCGACCAGAGCTGGTTGGCACCGCCGCTGCAGCCCCAGATCTGGACGGCGGTCCCGTCGGCGGTGCCGGCGCCGTTGACATCCAGGCACTTGCCGGCGATGCCGGACTGCACGCGTGCGGGCGCGGGGGCGGGGTTCCTCAGCCACCCTGCGCTGTCCGCGGCCTGGACGCCGCGGTGGAAGGCGTCGGCCATCTTCTGGTAGCCCGCGTCGTTGGGATGCAGGGGGTCAGCCAGGTCGGCCGTGGTCAAGCTGCTCATGTCGACGTATGCGACGTGGTTGCCCGCGGCCTGTGCGTCGCTGACGATTTGGCGGGTGGCCTGGTTGTACGCGCCCCGGAACCGCTCCTCCGAGGCGCTGGTGGACACGACCAGGGAGGCGACGAGGACGGTCGCGTCGGGGACGTCGGCGGTGATCTGGTTGACCAGCGACTTCAGCCGGGCGATGGCGGTGTTGACCTCGGAGGCCCCTTGGAGGTCGTTGGTGCCGATATGCAGCGTCACGACGTTGGGCCGGTAGCGGGTCAGCGAGGCGTCGGCGAGGGCGGCGATCTGGTCGATGCGGTATCCGGAGTGGCCTTCGTTGTCGGGGTCGGACATCGAACCGCCCCGCACCGTGCCGACGAAGTCCAGCAAATGGCCGTCCGCCGCAAGCTTGTTCCACAACGGCCCCCGGTAGCCGTTGCCCGTACTGCTCCCCACACCCCAGGTTATCGAGTCGCCCAACGGCATGACCCGCAAGGGCGTGGTGGAGCCGGCGGAGGCAGGGGTCACACCTGCCGCAGTCACCCCGAGCACGGCAGCGACAAGCGAGATCAGGGTGAGAACCCAGGACTTTCTCATGCAGCGTCCTCTTTTGCGAGTGAGTGATGAATCAGCGTGGCTGATCGCCGTTCGTGTCAGCAGCTCGGCCGTAGCGCCTTCCCATCGGCGTCGCCGGCCGCCTGACGTACCGGCAGAGCGGTGTGGATGGGGAGACTCTGGCGCACCCGTATAGATACCACGATCCCGACCGGGACATCCCATGAATACTCAGAAATCGGAGATCGGTGGCAGGGCGGTGAGTCCGGCGCTGTTTCGCGCCAAAGGCGCTGCTCCAACGGTCTGTTCGCCGCTCTCTCCCTCGCCGGTATCGACCCGGGGGACATCCTATGTCTGGTTGCTGGTGTTCAGTCCCGCCGATCGCGCCCCACCTGGGTCCGCAGGGACAGGTCCCGCTCACTGGCCCGCATCGGACTCGACTGGAGATTCCCGCCGTCCGGTCCCAGGTGGAGTGGTTCGGCGCGGGTCCGGGCGAGGCCTACCCCTACTCGCGTCGGGCAGTTCGCGTCGGACGTTGGATCAGAGTGAATGCTGCTGTTGCCACTGCGTGGGGATTGATCTGTTGGCGACGGGGACACCAGTGTGACTGGGTCGACGCGGTCGTTCGTCGGCCTCAGACGCGGCCGACGTGGGGAAGCCCGGGGGCCGTCTCTGTATCCGTGACGCACTGTAATCGTCGACCTGTAATGGCGATCTCATCAGCCTGCGCTGCGAGGGACCGCGGGCTTGTACCGATTAGCACGCAGTCAGCCCCGTGCTGGTTCGGTGCTGACTTCGACGGTCGGAACTGTGGAAGGCTGCAGGTCCTAGCTCCGATCGAATGAGTTGTCGTACCACTCGATGGTGGTGCCGATGAGGCTGGCGGCGACGATGCGCTTGAGATTGCTCGGTGTCGGGGGAGCGGATGCTGCGGAGGCCATGTGCGCCACTTCCTCGTGTGCGGTGGGGACGATTGTGTGTCGCCACACCGTAGGAACCCGCAGGTCAGAGGCGTATGTGGTGGGACACCATAGTTCCGAGGGCTGGAGTGCGTGCTGCCACCATGGAGGCGGTGTTCGTTGGCTTCAGGTCGGTGCCGACGGCACAGAATGGGGGATGTCCAAGTTGCACTGTTGCGGCACGTTTGGAGGCCCCGTGCTGGCTCCCGTGCTGGTTCGGTGCTGACCAAAAGCCCATGCCATCACCTGTCCTCACCTTTCCCGTGCTGACTCAGCAGCAGGTGCCCGATCAGCGGCTCGAAGGCGTCGAGCTGGAGTTGCCTGTTCTGCGCGGCCATCGTGATCGGCAGGACCTTCTCTGGGCCGAAAGGTGTGGCGCGAGGTCGAGTCGGACGACTTGGCGCAGTTCAGCGCCGGTTCCGTTGAAGGCGGAGGTCCGGTGCTCCCCACGGCTGGGATACGAGCCGCTTGCCGCCGCGTGAACCCGAACTGGGTGCGGCGCTCGGCTGCGAGGACGTCGGCGTGCTGGGCGACCGCCCGGCGGTCCTGCCCGGTCTCGCAGGCAAGCAGCAGTGCCAACACGGTCCGCTCCTCGCGCAGGTCGACCGGCGGGTGGAACCTGCGTTCGGCAGGCAGGCCGCAGGTGCGGCTGAAGGCGTTGGGTCAGGGGACCGTGTGCCTCCCGCGAAGCCAGGCTGCGGTGCCATGACGGGGTCGTTCACGGGTACGCCGCCGACGCCCGCTGCATGGGCGGAAGTCGGCTCGCGGGTCAGCCGGAGCGGGGATGAGCCAGGTCACGCCATAGCGGAGCCATCCGGTCGCGGATGGCGTTACCTCGTGCACAGCGATCTCATTGGTTGAGAGTTCACCCACTGAGGTAGATCAAGTAAGGCTCGCCTAAGTATAGTGACCGAGTCCCCATTGCCCACCTCTGGCGCGCAGGGGCTCACATCACCCTCTCTCGCGTGACAGGACCTCCCATGCGTACGACCCCCCGTGGCGTCTTCGTGGCTCTCGCTCTCACTCCGCTGCTCGCAGGCTGTTTCGTGTCCGGCGCAGAAGGATCCGGTTCGGATAGGGAAGGCGGGTCGGCCGGTCGGCTGAGTGTCGCGCTCGCCCGGCCGCCGGTGCAGGCACTGTCCCCGTACAGCGACGACGCCACCTTGCTGGGCAAGCTGTCCGTCGTCGAAGGACTCACCGCCCTGGACAAGAACGGCGCCGCAGCCCCCGCGCTGGCGAAGTCCTGGAAGCAGACCAACCCCACCACCTGGACCTTCGAGCTGCGCAAGGCGACCTTCCAGGACGGCACGCCGGTCACCGCAGAGTCCGTCGTCAACGCCCTCGACCACGCGGACGCCGCAACGCCCAAGCCCCGCGTCCTCAGCGACGTCACCCTCACCGCGAAGGCCGACGACGCCGACACCGTCACCATCAACACGAAGGCCGCTGACCCCGTGCTCCCTCTGCGCCTGGCCAGTCCGGTGCTGGCCATCCTCGCCCCCAAGGCGTACGCGAAGGACGGCACCGCCAGCGCGATCGGCACCGGAACCGGCCCCTTCAAGGTCACCAAGCTCACCGGCAAGTCCAAGGCCACGCTCGACCGCTACGACGGCTACTGGGGCGGCAAGGCCAAGGCGCCCGGCATCGAGGTCACCTGGATAGCCGACGGCACCGCCCGCGCCAACGCCCTGCGCAGCGGCGACGTCGACATCGCCGAGTGGATCCCCACCGCCCAGGCCAAGCTGCTGGACGCGGAAACCCGTCACGAAGTGCCGTCCGTACGGACGGACAGCCTCATCCTCAACACCGGCAGCGGCATGTTCACCGACCCCGCGCTGCGCTCGGCGGCCCGCGAGGCCGTGGACGGCTCCGCGCTCGCCGACTCGATCTTCAGCGGCTACGCCGACCCCGCGCAGGGACTGTTCGGACCCGCCGTGTCCTGGGCGGCCGACAAGCGTGTCGAGGTCACCGGCCGTGCCAAGGCCGCGACGACCGCGCAGGTCAGGTCCAAGACGAAGGGCACGGTCCTGCGTCTGGCCGCCTTCACCAACCGCGCGGAACTGCCCGAGTCCGCCACCGTGCTGCAGCAGCAGCTGGAGAAGGCCGGGTTCACCGTGAAGCAGGACGTACGCGAGTACACACAGATGGAAGCCGACCTCCTCGCCGGCAAGTACGACGCCCTCGTCATGTCCCGGGTGGTGCTCCTCGACACCGGTGATCCGGTCGCCTACCTGGCCAGCGACTTCAAGAGCGACGGCGTGTACAACATCGCGCGTCTGAAGGACTCCAAGGTGGACCAGGCCATCAAGTCCGCCGCCGAGGACGGCGACGTGACGAAGCGGCAGCAGAAGATCATGGCTGCCGAGGCGCAGATCCTGCGCACCGACGCCGTCGTCCCGCTCGTCCACGAGAAGGTCGTCCAGGGCATCGCCACCGACGTCGAGGGCGTACTCCTCGACCCGCGCGAGCGCTCCCTGATCGACGTCGACACCCACCTGAAGTAGCGGCCGATGAGCATCATGTCGGCCGGTACCGAGGCCCGCCCGTCCCGGTGGCGGGCGGGCCTCGGCCGCCTCGCCGCCGGGACCGCGCTGCTGACGGCCGTCGCCCTGCTGCCCTGGCTGTCCGGCAACGACCCCGCGCTGACGGTCCTGCGGGCCCGCTCCGCCGACCAGGATCCGACCCCCGCGCAACTGGCCGCTGTTCGGCAGCGACTGGGGCTGGACGAGGGGACGTTCACGCATCTTGTGCACTGGCTGGGCGGCTTGCCGCAGGGTGACGCGGGCATATCCTGGGTGTCAGGTGAGGCGGTGCTGCCCCAGGTGACGAGCGCCTTCGCGGTCTCCGTCACGCTGATGCTCGGGGCGCTCGTCGTCACCATCGCGGTCGCCGCGCTGGTCAGTGCCCACACCCTGTATCTCGGCTCCCGGCGACGACTGCACCGGGCGACAGGCACCATCGGAGTCGCCGTCCTCGCGGCGCTGCCCAAGTTCCTGCTCGCCTCACTCCTCGCCACCGTTTGCGGAGTGTGGCTGGGCTGGTTCCCTTCCAGCGGGTGGGAGGGACCGGCGTCGATGGTGCTGCCCGCGCTCGCCCTCGGTGTCCCCTCCGGGGCGATGATCGGCGGTCTGCTCGACCAGTCGCTGCCCGCCGCCTTCAACGAGCCGTGGGCCCGGACCTGGCACGCCTACGGCTTCGCACCCAACCAGGTCGCCCGGCACGCGCTGCGCCGCACCGTGGCCGGTGTCCTTCCGCAACTCCTTCCGACCGTCGTGGGGTTGGTCGGCGGTGCCGTCGCGGTGGAGAAGATCTTCAACATTCCAGGGCTCGGCCGCCTCGCCCTGGACGCCGCCATCGCCCAGGACCTCCCGCCCCTGCAGACCGCGACACTCGCCCTCATCCTGCTCGGCGTCGTCGCCGGCCTCCTCATCCAGGCCCTGCGCCGCGCCCTGCTCGGCCCAGCCCTACGGGACGGAGCCCTGCCCACCCTGCACGCACCGGCCCTCCGGCGAGGGCGCTCCACCCGCTGGGCCACCGTGGCCTGTGCCCTCGCCCTGCTCACTCTCGTCACCGCCGGACTGCTCCGAGATCCCCTCCACGTGGACACCGCGGCCCGACTGCTCCCGCCCTCAGCCGCACACCCATTGGGCACGGATGCGCTCGGCCGCGATCTGCTGGCCCGCCTCGGCCACGGAGCGCTGCGCACGGTGGGCGTGGCCCTCGCGGTGACCGCGGTGTGCACGCTCACCGGGCTGCTGCTCGGTATGGCGGCACAGGTGGGCGCGGGGCTCACGGAAGTGGTGTCGACGATGCCTGCTGTCCTCGCCGGAATGTTGACCACGGCGGTGACCGGTCCGTCGGCCTCGGGTGCCGCCCTCGCGGTCTGCCTGGTCGGCTGGACCCCGTACGCAACCCAGGCCGCGGCCCTGCTGGAACAGGAACGGGCCAGCGGCCACATGCTCGCCTCCCTCTCCTTCGGCGCCGGCCGGGGCTACCTCCTCCGCCACCACCTGCTCCCCGCCGTACTGCCCCCCGTCCTGCGCAACGCGCTCCTGCGCCTGCCCACCACGGTCCTCGTGCTGGCCTCCCTCGGCTTCCTCGGTCTGGGCGAGCAGCCGCCCACCGCGGAATGGGGCCGCCTGCTGTCGGAGAACCAGCCGTACGCGGAACTGGCGCCCTGGACCGTCCTCGGCCCGGCATGCGCACTCGTCCTGCTCTCCGTTCTCGCCCTCTCCGGCACGGACGCCGCGGCTGTGCGCAGCCCGGCGTCGGTCCGGGGCCGGATGTCCCGTCGGTCCCATAGGAGAGGTGTGCAGGGGAAGGACAAGGTTATTGCCGGGCGAACTGAACCCCGGTCGGTTGTATGACGCTCGGCCACATCGCGGTCCCGGTGATGGTCAATGGGTGCGGCGACACCTGACGCGTCCCGTGTCGGCCGGTGCCCGAGTTCACGCAGCCGCCGGAGCCGGGGCCGCCGCCGGGCTGCAGCCAGAAGCCGTTGACGACGCGGATTCCGTGCGCGGCGGCGGTGTCGAGCAGCGGCTTGGTGGAGGCGTCGGTGCCCCAAGTGGATCGTGTTGAGGCCATGGACTTGTGGAGGCGTCGGTGCCCCAGGTGCGGATCGTGTTGACGCCCATGGACTTCACGTCGGGCATGTACTTCGGGGCATCCGCGATGGCGGGGCCCCAGGTCAGCCCCTTGACGGTGGACGGCTGCCCGCCTTGGTCAGTTGCCAGTTCCCCTGTGTGCCGGTGACCTTGACCGCTCCTCCGGCGGGCGGTGTGCCGTCCGTGGTTCCGTACACCTGGAACTCCCACAGGGAGTAGCCGTAGCCGCCGGACCGCTCGGTGCCCGGCATGCGCACGTAGCGGCCGGAGCCGGAGACGGCGATTTCGTCCGTGCCGCCGTCGCCGCCGGTCACGGTCTTCAGGGTTCGCCAGTCCGTGCCGTTGTCGGACGCCTGGATCTGGTAGCTCCTGCCGTACGCATCCTCCCAGGTCAGCACGGCACGGCTGAGGTCGGACCGCTGTCCGAGGTCGACCTGTATTCACTGCGGGTCGCTCCACCGGCTGGCCCAGCGGGTGCCGGTGAGGTTGCTGTCGACGGCCGCCGAGGGGGCGTATCCGTCGCCCTCCTGGGACGAGGCGGTGGCGGGTCTGCCCTGGGAGAGCAGGGTCTGCGCGGCCTGTGCGGGCGGGGCGGCGAGGGCGAGCGACGACGCCACCGTGCGCCGAGGCAGAGCAGTGGGACGGCGCGGTGGCGGGCTGGTCTGCGGTACGAGGGGGCTGTGGACACGTCTGCTCATGGCGGGTTGGGGAGAGCCAACGGCGCGGGGGCTGCGGAAGCATCGCGTGATGGCCCCTCCGGGCCGGGCGCGGGGTTGTCCTCCGGCCCGGAGGGGAGTCGTGGCCGACGGGTGGACCGGTCAGGGGTAGGACACGACGGTGGACGGCACGGTCGAGGTGCCTGCGGGCACCGTGGAGGCGCCGGTGTCGTTGATGACGTGGTGGTAGTGACCCATGCCGCCGAGGGAGACCACGAGGAGGCTGTGGAACCTCACTCCCGGTTTGACGGGTGTCTTGAAGCCGTGGTCCTGGCGGATGTTCGGGTCGACGTTGTAGTTGCAGTAGCTGCCCAGGCCCCATGCCTCGTGGGTGTCGACCGAGTCGTCGACCCGGTAGGCGGCGTACCCCTTCGTCGTGCCGTTCTGGATGGCGGCCTGGTTCGGGGCGTCGTACGCCTTCTCGTTCTGGTAGAAGATCGTCCGGCCGCGTTCGCCGTACCACTCGACGTCGTACTTGTTGAAGTGTTCGACGAACAGGCCGGTGGCCAGGACGTCGTCGCCGTTGACGCGGACGCCGTAGTCGGCCCGGTTGGTGTCCCAGCCGACGCCGTCGCCGTGGTCGGCCCGCCACACCCAGGTGTGGTCGATGATCGTGTCGTGGCTGTTGACCACCATGCTGGTGGTCGCCTTGCCCGCGCCTGCGCCGCCGATGCGGATGTAGACGTCCTGCACGGTGGTGGGGTCGGCCGCGTGGTCGGCGGACGCGCCCTGCGGGCCGATCTCCAGCAGGGTCGGGGAGTTGACCGGTCCGGCGTCGATGAGGAAGCCGGCGAGCCGTACGCCGTCGACGTCGGCGACCTTCATGGCGGTGACCCCGTTGTCCGGGATGATCGTGGCGAGGCCGAGACCCAGCACGATGGTGTCGGCCCGCTCGACGTTGATCGTCCGGTCGACGTGGTAGACGCCCGGGGTGAACAGCAGGTGCAGGCCCTGGGCGAGCGCGGCGTTGATGGTGGCGGCCGTGGCGCCGGGCTTGACGACGTAGAACTTGCTCAGCGGGATCGACTCGCCCTGCGGGGTGCCGTTGGCCCAGGTCGTGCCGCGCGCGTTGGTCCGCTTGGCGGGCGCGAAGACCTTGTACTCGCTGCCGTCCAGGTAGAGGAAGGGCTTCTCGCGGGAGATCGGCGTCGTGTCGAGCGTGGTGTAACGCGGCTCCGGGAAACTGGTGGCGGGAGCGCCCTCGACACCGGAGAAAACCTGGTTCCACACGCTGTTGGACCAGCCGCCGATGGAGCTGTCGCGGGTGTACCACTGCTGCTGCGAGTAGTTGCCGACCTGGCCGTCGATCCTGCTGTCGGCGATGTAGCCGCCGCTGGCCCAGCCGTAGCCGTTGGGCGCGAGGTTGAGGCCGCCCTTGACGTGCATACGGCGGAACGAGGCGGCCTGCGAGACCGCCCACCGGTTGGTGCCGTTGACCGGCTTCACGGCGAGGTTCTCCGCGCCGCGCCAGAAGTTCTGGGTGGCGTTGCCGTTGAACCAGCCGGCGTCGACGGTGATGTCACCGTTGATCGTCGTGTCGTCGGGGCGCAGGCCCAGGCCGGCGATCTGGGTGTAGAAGCCGATCTGGGCGTTGAGGTTGTTATAGGTGCCCGGCTTGAAGAGGAAGGCGTGCCGGCCGGAGCCGAACTGGGCCGACTCCTGCTCCTTGAAGACCTGGTCCAGCTTGGCCTGGATGCCGGGCGTGGACGGGTCGAAGACGTGCACGTTCGGGCCGAGGTCGCCGCCGCCCGGGATGATCGGGCCGGGGTCGTCGCCGGGGGTGCCGTACACCTTGAACTCCCAGAGGGAGTAGCCGTAGCCGGTGGCGCGGGCGGTGCCGAGCATGCGGACGTACCGGGCGGTGCCGGAGACGTTCACGGTCTCCGTGCCGCCGGCGCCGGTGGTGGTGGAGTAAGCCGTCGACCAGTCCGTGCCGTTCTGGGATGTCTCGATGCGGTAGGACTTGGCGTAGGCGGCCTCCCAGCGCAGCTCGACCTGGCTGAGAGATGCCGGGGCGCCGAGATCGAGGCGGATCCACTGCGGGTCGGAAGCGGCGCTGGACCAGCGGGTGCCGTTGTCGCCGTCGACGGCCGCGGTCGCCGGGGTGCCGTAGTGCTCCTGACTGGAGGCGGTGACCGGCTTGCCCTGGGACAACAGCACGGGCGCGGCCTGGACCTGTGCGGCGGGGACGACGGCGAGCAGGGCGGCGGCCAGGGCGGTGACCAGGACGCCGACGAGACCGCGGCGGCCGGGTCTGCGCGGCACCGGCGCCGCCGGGGGTATGCCGACAGCGGGCATGGGGAGACTCCTTGACACGGGGTGACTGGGAGAGCGCTCTCCGGAACCCTGCCCGCCGCAGCGGGCGCGGTCAAGGTTCCGGACAAGGCTTTTCTTTTGACTTTCATTAAGTACCGGTTGGTGTTTTGGACCCTTCGGGGAACCGGGGCGTAGGGCTCTGTTCCGCAATCGGTGGTGACCGCCCTTGTCGCGAGCTGCACGGCCGAATCGGCGGGGAAGGGGGCGGCTCACGCCGTTCCTCCGGCCGGTCCCGGACGCCTGCGCGCACGCCATTGCTGTGGCGTGGTGGCGTGTCACGTGCGTAGACCACGGGCGGGCTCGTGCACAACACTTTTCTGCATGTCGCGATCGCTCCGGACCTGGTCTTTGTTCGGCCAAGCGAACGTCGGCGGGAGGGGGCGGACGCGCGGGGCCCGCCGCCTTGTCAGTGCGGCACAGCCGGATGTATAACGTTGTAAAATTCAGCGCACAGGGGCTCGGCGCACGGCTCACGGGGGACGATGCCGACCCAACACCGACACCTGAGTCGGGCCGCTCGGAAGGGGATGGACGTGCGGGTCAGCCTCAAGGACGTCGCCGCGCACGCGGGGGTCTCCATCAAGACCGTTTCCAACGTGGTGAACAACTACCAGCACGTCACCCCCGCCATGCGGGAACGCGTCCAGCGGTCCATCGACGCACTCGGTTACCGGCCCAACCTGGCCGCCCGGCACCTGCGCAAGGGACGCACGGGCATCATCGCGCTCGCCCTGCCCGAACTCGGCAACCCCTACTTCGCCGAACTCGCAGCCGCCGTCGTCGACGCGGCCGCCGAGCAGGACTACATCGTGCTGCTGGACCACACCGGCGGACGGCGCGAACAGGAGGTCCTGGTCAGCCAGGGCTTCCGGGCCCGCGTCATCGACGGGCTCATCCTCAGCCCCATCGAGCTGGAGACCGACGACCTGCGCGACCGGACCGAGAGCGTGCCGCTGGTCCTGCTCGGGGAACGGGAGTACGACCTGCCGTACGACCACATCGCCATCGACAACGTCGCCGCCGCCCGTGCCGCCGTCCGGCACCTGATCGGTCTGGGGCGTCGCGAGGTGGCGTTCATCGGTGCCCGGCGCGGTCGCAGCGAGCCGGCACAACTGCGCGTCCGCGGCTGGCGCGAGGAGCTGACCGCGGCCGGGCTCCCGGCCGACGACGGTCTCGTCGCCGCCACCGACGGCTGGGGGCACGCGGACGGCGCGGCGGCCATGACCCGCATCCTGGAGGCTGGACGGCGTCCCGACGCCGTGTTCGCCTACAACGACCCCATGGCCATCGGGGCGATGCGCGTGCTGCACGAAAGGGGGCTGCGGGTGCCCGAGGACATCGCCGTCGTCGGTTTCGACGACGTGGTCGAGGGACGGTTCGGCGCGGTGACCCTCACGTCCGTCTCACCGGACAAGGAGGCCATCGGCCGCCTGGCGGTGGAGTCGGTGCTCGCCCGTCTCAGCGGGAAGGCTGCCGATCCCCGGCGCGTATGGGCGGACTACCGGCTGGTCGAGCGGGAGAGCACGCTGGGACGCCGCGCGGCGAACCACGGCGCGAACGGCTGACCCAAGCGAACCACGGCGCGAACGGCTGGCCCAAGCGAACCACGGCGCGAACGGCTGGCCCAAGCGAACCACGGCGCGAACGGTTGACCCAGCCGGGGAAGCGGTGAGCGGACCGAACCGGGCGGGCCGTCTCCGGCTGTGACGGCGCGCGCCTTCGAGCCGTGCGCCGTCAGCACGTTCCGGACAACAGCGCGGCGGCGATGCCCGTCAGACGCTCTGTCAGCACGTCGCGGTCGTCCGTCATGCCGCGTTCCAGCCAGTCGATGATCACCTCGCTGACGCCCGCGACGAGCGTGAGCATCAGCCGATCGTGACGCACCCGATCGCGCGGCCGGGGGACGGACCGGCGGAGCAGCCTGCCCATGACCTCGGCGTCCTTGCGCAGCACACCACGGCGTCGCAGTTCCATGCGCGGGGCGTTGATGTAGATGACCCGCGCGGAGTCCGGGTGCTCCAGCAGCATGGTCACCAGGGCCGTCATCATCGGCCGCGGCAGGGCGTCGAGGTTCTCCGGCTCCTTCGGGGCCGCCGCCGAGACCCCCGCCAGCAGCCAGTCGTTCTGCTCACGGTGCACAACGAGCAGCACATCTTCGCGATCGGTGAAGTGCTCGTAGAAGTAACGCTTCGACACGTTCGCGCGGCGCAGACCTCGGCGACCCTGACGTCGTCGTACGAGCGGGCTGGCGAACAGCTCCAGAGCCGCCCGGCTGATCCGTGCCCGCCGGTCGGCCGCGCGCTCCTGGCGCGACTGCCCGCCGTAGAGGTCGCTCCGCGGGCGTGCGGCCCGTGCCTGCTCCACCACCCGGTACTCCCTCTCCCGCCACGGTGCTTCCGCCCGCCGCCACGGCGGGACGGTCTCTCTCCCGCGTCTTCTCAGATACGACGGCGGCCGTCGCCGCCGGACCGGGGTGGTCGAACGAGGGAGAACACCGGCGTTCCGGAGAGGAGGCAGGGAAGGAGGCCCCGGAGAGTGCCACCCATCGGTCACGCCGGGACCGGTGGGCGGCCGGTCACGACCGGGACCGCGGGCCGGGCGACGCGGCCGGTGGACGAGCGTGCGATCTGCGCCGCGCTGCCTCAGCGCCTGCCGCGGTCGGAGACCAGGGCCGTGCCCTGGTCCTGCGCCTCCACCTCCAGGATCCTCGGTGCCGGTCTCCTGCCCGGCCGACGACCGGGCACCTCGCGCTCCTCGCCCGCAGCAGCCGCAAACGGTCATCGGCCGGGCCTGATCGGCTGAGTCCATGGTCATGGACCACAGCGAGTACGAGAAGGCGATGCCGATCGTGGCAGCCCACATGGCGAAGCTCGAGCGGGCGGTCGACCGGACCCAGAGCCTCACACGCCGGGCAACCTTATGCGGCAGTCCATAAGGCGCTTGTTGAAGCGCTGCAAGATGAGGACGCTCAGCGTGTCGTCCCGCAGGTGATCGAGGAGTTGGCGCGACAGATCTCTGAAACCCTGGCGAGCCCCCGTCCCGACACCCACACCTGACATCAACGGCGGCAGACAGCAGGAGCCCTGGGCAACCCGCGGCGGCCTCACACTCCGAGCGTCTGAGGTCCCCGAGGCCAGGTGGATCGAACTCCTAAAGCGGTGGCTCCCTGACAACCAGCGGCAGCGGCCAGCCGGCGCAGGCCACTAGTGCGCTGCCGTCCTCGGTGAGAAAGAGCAGGGTGGTCCATGTCCGATCGGCAGAATCGATCAGCCCCGTGCGCACGGGCCGGCCATGTTCGCGAATGAGTTGCACTGCTCGTTCCAGCCCAAGAGGTTCGAGCCCGTGCATCCGCATGCGCTGAAGACGGCGCTTGAAGACTCCGGCATGCTGGCCTGCGGGTTGTGCCCGATCTCCCACCCAGTAGGTGGCGCCGCTGCGGAGGGTGGCCAGAGCTATCACGGACGCCTCGTCATCACCAGCCAACAGCGCTTCCAGCACACGCCGTTCCATGGTCACCCCCGTTTGGACCTTGCGACTGGGCCCGACGAAGCTGCATCACAGCCGTTGTACAGGTCAGGGCCCAACCCGCCTGCAATGATCGCAGCTTCCCAGGCTGATAGTCCGACCACGCGTACGGCCGCCGGGCGTGGTGCCAGCACGGCTGGCGCGCATGCCTCGCGAAAACCCGGCTGCTCCCAGGACGCTCTGAGTTAGGCTCGCGATCTTGGCATGTATCCGCCATCAACCTTGTGGGATTTATGGGAATTTCATCTGTTGTTTCCGTACCGCGCAGAGTAGCGGGCGTGGTGTTCGCGACGGCACTGCTCGCAGGAGGATCGGTTGGCTGTGGAGGGGACAGCAAGAGCGATTCCGCGGTTGCGGACCCTTCCACGGTGACTCCAGCGGCGGCTGTGGCGAAGGCGGCGAAAAACTCCGAGGACATCACGTCGCTCCACTATCGGATCCGCGGGACCGTGCCGTCGAAAGGCCGTCTGGCCGCCGAAGCCTCCATGCACACGCAACCGTTGGCCATGAGTATGACAATGACCGGCGCGGCGTACGCTGATGGAAACGGGCAGGTGAGGATCCGGATCGTCGACGAGGTGATGTATGTCGGCGGGAGCGCGGTGCGTTTCGAAAAACTGAAAGGCAAGGACTGGCTTACCGCTGCGCCGGCTGTGTGGGGGCGCGGTGGGGTGGACAACCAGTCCTACGGCGTGCTGCCCAGCCAACTGCAGGTGAACCCGGCCGCGCAGTCCATGCTCCTGGCCGGCTCCAAGGACCTGCGGCGGATCGGGACCGAGACGGTCGACGGCGCCAGGACCACGCACTACAGGGGGACGGTCGACAGGGACGGGCTGATCGGCGAGCGGCTGGATCAGTTCATACAGCTGGAAGTCTCCGAACCGCTCACCATGGACCTGTGGATAGACGGTGACGACCGCACCAAGCAATTCCGCATGCGAGCCGAGCACGACGACATGTTCCCCGGTACCGGAGACGGGCCGCTCGACCTGACCGTCACCTTCCTCGACATCAATCAGCCCACGACCATCGAAGCCCCGCCGACCGAGGACACCACCCCGCTCGCGGACAACGCACTGGAAGGCTGAGCGTCACCTGGGCGGAGGAGAACACCTGGCACGTCGCCCGTCTCAGTTCCCATCTCATTCAGCAGCGTTCGGGCCGTTCAGATGAGACTAAGCCCGTAGCCGCCCCAGCGACGGGTCACTCGTGAACGCAGGTGCATGCCTTGCACGAGCTCCGCTGGACCACCACCACAGTTGGAAAGCGTGCTGGACGGTGGGCTGTCAGCGCGAGGCTTACCGTCTGCCTCATGGCGAATGGACCCACTGACAACTGGCGTGCCTGGACGGCCGAGACAGCCCGCGAGGTAGCGGCCGGGACCTTGACCCCGGAGTGCGCTGGCGATGCGGGTCTCTACTCCGAGTCGTTGCTGCGGGCGACGGATGCCGTCCTGGAGGCGTTCGAAGACGAGGTGCGCGCGCTGCAGGAGCCGTATGACGAAGTTGTCTTCGGGACTGTTGAGCGGGTGGTTCTCGCACTCAACGCGATTGATGAGGACGGCCGGCACGGCGGCGCCGGCTTCTGCACGGGAGAGCGGGAGCAGTTGTGCGAATACATCGATATCACCCTCACCGAGCACGGTGTGGACGTGGGTGCTTTAGCGGCGAGGCGGGGCGTCGCTCGGTCGGAGATCACAGATCGCTGGCGCGAATGGTGATATGCGTGCTGTACAGCAGCCCCAGCAACCGTCTCCGTCCAATAGAGCCGTTCAGGGGCCTGGAAGTGGCCGGAATGACTGCTGCTGAACGGTCTGGCTAGAGAGGACGAGCCTGAGTGGATCAGCTACTTCGATGAGGCGATGCCTGCAGAAGCCGCCCCCTGCTTCCGAGACGTCGACAGGGCCCACGAGGCGGTAGCCCATGCCGAGAACGCCATGAGCGGCAGCCACGTACGAAGCGACTTCTTCGCGACCATGGTCCTCGCCGATGCTCACTTGCGCGCAGGGGACGTCGAGGAGGCGTGCCGTGTCGCTGTCGACGCCATGGATCTCGGTGAGCAGCTGAAGTCTGCGCGATGCATCAGCCACCTCGCCGAATTCCGCCAGAACCTGATCGCGGCCGCCCCCAGTGCAGCAGCGCGTGACCTTGCAGAGGAGGCGCGAGAACACCGGTTGGGTTGCTGCGGGAGCGTAGGTCTTTCGGCAGGCCCCCTGGAGCCCATTGGTGCAATGCTGCAGGTGGACCACCAGCCGCGCCTACGGCTTGTCCGACGGTCTGTCCCATCACCATTCCAATGGCTACAGTGGATTTCCTGTTACGTCCGTAGTCCTCGTAGCCGAGGGCTCTCGGGGGCGTCGGAAGGCTCCGGTCTTCCGGCCCGTCATCACGACACCCTCGGAGGGCATATGGAAGTAGCGGGTTGGGCGGCAGTGGCTGTCGGCTCGATCGCGGGAGGTGTGACCGTTCTCGGCTACCTCGCCGATCAAGTCCCAGGACTGTCGAACAAAATGATCAAAGCTGTGCGCTCGGTTCGGGCCGTTAAGGACGAGGTGAGGCGCAAGCGCTGATCAGGGGCGGTTCCCTGGTGCGTCCCCCGTCGCCAGGGACCCCTTCCCCTGCTCAGTTACACCCAACGCCCCACTTGCGTCGGCGAGTCCAAGAGCGGACCACTCCTCGGCTTCAACGTAGGTGTGGCACCTGCGCTGCTCCGATCGCCCTCTACGACAAGCAGCCGCTAGAAGGCACTCCACAGGTCGCGTCCTGCGCCTATTCCGCGGAGACCGCACACGTCGGGCGAACTCGGCAGCGGAACGCTCACTCGTGCCGACCTGGTGTCCCAGCCAGGCCACCATCAGCTCCCGCAGGTCGGCCAGCGTCTCGTATCCAGGTGAGTTCCTGGGGTCGAAGCCGTACCGGTGGATGCGCCGCGTACTCGGCCTTGCTGTGCCAGCCGTATTGGGCGCAGTAGATCGCGGTCAGGATGAGATGCGATGGCAAGGCCCCGGGCGAGCTGCGGTCGGCGTGCCCGACAACGCGTCAGGTGATGTGGTGTCTCCGTGCGGGTGCGGGTGCGGGTGCGGGTGCGGCGTTCGGCGGGAGTCAGGGCTCAAGCAGTGCCTGGCGAGGTGGCGTTGTCCGCGCTGTCGGCGGCGGACGGGGGTGCTCGAGGGGTGCGGGCGAGGTCACATGTCGGTTACGCGGCGGAGGACTTGGCCGAGGGCCGGAGAACGGCTTCGGAAGAGGCCTGTCTGGAACGTATGCGTTTCAGGGAAGTGCCTGCTCAGCGCGCGCTCGAGGTCGAACCGCGGAATGTCGCCGACCGTGTGTTTCCGTCAACTCGCCCTCGAGATGGGCCCGTTCACGGCCTCCATGCCCCCTCCGCATGTGGCGCGTGGGGGGTTTACAGCCTCCTTCCAACGATGTAAAAACCTGCTTGCGGCGGACCGGACAACGTCCTGCGCCGGGGGAGAAGCACCGCCCTCGTTCGTCTTCCAGCTCCCCAGTTCCCTTTCAGCGTCACAGCTACATAAGGATCGGGGTCACCATGCACCGCACCAGTCACCGTCCTCACCTTCTCGCCCGTCCCGTGGTCGTGGCCCTGGCCGCCGCGGTGGCCCTGACCGCCACCGCCTGTACCAAGTCGGAGGACGACGCCTCCGACACGCAGCAGTCCTCGACGGCCGCGGCCGACACCGAGCAGAAGGTCGTCACGCCGAAGCCCGGCAGCAGGAGCTGCACCATCGACGCCTACGGAGCCGAGAAGATCGACCTGAAGAACGCGACTGTCGGCTTCTCCCAGTCGGAGAAGGAGGCCAACCCGTTCCGCATCGCCGAGACGCAGTCCATCAAGGACGAGGCCGAGAAGCGGGGTGTCAAACTGCTGACGGCCAACGCCCAGTCGCAGTTCTCCAAGCAGATCAGCGACGTGCAGGACCTGCTCGCCAAGGGCGCCGACCTGCTGGTCATCGCCCCGCTCAACTCCGACGGCTGGGACCCGGTGCTGCAGGCCGCCGCCGCCAAGAAGGTCCCGATCATCACCATCGACCGCAAGATCAACGCGGAGCCCTGCAAGGACTACGTCTCCTTCATCGCCTCGGACTTCGTCGAGCAGGGCCGGCGTGCCGCCGACCAGATGATCGAGGCGACGGGAGGCAAGGGCGAGGTCGCCATCCTGCTCGGTTCGGCCGGGAACAACGTCACCACCGAGCGGACCGAGGGCTTCAAGGAGCGGATCGCCGAGAAGGCCCCGGACCTGAAGGTCGTCTTCGAGCAGACCGGTGACTTCGCCCGCGAGAAGGGCCAGCAGGTCACCGAGCAACTGATCCAGTCCAAGCCCGGCATCAAGGGCATCTACGCGGAGAACGACGAGATGGGCCTGGGCGCGGTGGCCGCGCTCAAGGGCGCCGGCAAGAAGCCCGGCGACATCAAGATCATCACGGTCGACGGCACCCGCAACGCCGTCCAGGGCCTCGTCGACGGCTGGATCAGCGGCGTCATCGAGTCCAACCCGCGCTTCGGACCGCTGGCGTTCCAGACGCTGGACACCTTCACCAAGGGCGGGAAGGTCCCCCAGGACATCATCATCCAGGACAGCGCCTACGACGCCGACAACGCCAAGCAGGACATCGGCAAGGCCTACTGATCCTGCCCGGAGGACCGGGCGGCGACCGGGCCCTCCGCCCGCCTTCGTCACTCATCCTGTTCCCGCTCCCACTGGAGGCACAGGTGGCACCCCCCGCCGAGGTCCTCGCCGTCCGCGGACTCAGCAAGACCTTCCCCGGCGTCCGCGCCCTGGACGGCGTGCACCTCACCCTGCACCCCGGTGAGGTGCACGCCCTCATCGGTGAGAACGGCGCCGGCAAGTCCACGCTCATCAAGGTGCTGACCGGCGTCTACCGGCCGGACTCCGGCGACATCACGTTCCAGGGCCGGAAGGTCTCCTTCGGCACACCGCTGGAGGCCCAGAAGGCCGGCATCTCCACCATCTACCAAGAGATCAACCTCATCCCGCTGCTGAGCGTGGCCCGCAACCTCTTCCTCGGACGCGAGCCCCGCAACCGACTCGGCCTGCTGGACTTCGGCCGCATGAACCGGGAGGCCGAGGAGACACTGCGCACCTTCGGCGTCCGGGCGGACGTCCGGCAGCCGCTGCGCACCCTCGGCGTCGGCGCCCAGCAGATGGTGGCCCTCGCCCGCGCGGTCGCGACGGACGCGCGGATCGTCATCATGGACGAACCGACCTCCTCCCTCGAACCGCGCGAGGTGGAGACCCTGTTCTCCGTGATCCGCCGCCTGCGCGACCAGGGCATCGCGGTCCTCTACGTCAGCCACCGCCTGGACGAGCTGTACGCCGTGTGCGAGACCGTCACCGTGCTGCGGGACGGGCGCCGCGTGCACCACGGCCGACTGGCCGACCTGCCCCGCCTCGACCTGGTCTCCACGATGCTCGGCCGTGAACTCGGCGAGGTCCGCGAAGAGGGCCTGACCAAGTTCACCGGCGACCACCACGCGGTCGACGCCCAACCGGTGCTGGAGGCGACGGACCTCACCGTCCCGCACAAGCTGCACGGCGTCTCCGTGAGCATCCGGCCGGGCGAGGTCGTCGGGCTCGGAGGCCTGCTCGGCTCCGGGCGCACCGAGACGGCGAAGGCCGTCTCCGGTGCGCTGCCCATCCGTTCCGGCAGCATCGTGGTCGCCGGAGCCCCGCTGCGCGGAGGCTCCACGCCCGGCGCCATCCGGGCCGGCGTCAGCCTGCTGCCGGAGGACCGCAAGAGCGAGGGCATCGTCCCCGGCCTCTCGGTCCGCGAGAACATCGCGCTGGCCGCCCTGCCCCGCCTCTCCCGCTTCGGCCTCGTCTCCGAGGCCCGCGTGGACCGCATCGTGGACACCTTCATGGAGAGGCTGCGCATCAAGGCGTCCTCGCCGCACCAGAAGGTCGGCGAACTGTCCGGCGGCAACCAGCAGAAGGTGCTCCTCGCCCGCTGGCTCGCGATGAACCCCAAGGTGCTGCTCCTCGACGAGCCCACCCGCGGCATCGACGTCGGCGCCAAGGCCGAGGTGCAGAAACTCGTGGACGAACTGGCCGCGGACGGACTGGGTGTCCTGCTCATCTCCTCCGACCTGGAGGAACTGATCGAAGGGTCCGACCGCGTGGTCGTACTGAAGGACGGGGCGGTCGTCGGCGAACTGACCGGCGACGACGTCACCGAGGACAAGCTGATGCGGACCATAGCCGGGGACGCCCCGGCGCGGGACGCCGTGAAGGAGGCGGCCACCGATGGCTGAAGCGACCCTCCGCACCGCCCCGCTGGACAGGACCCGCGTCCTGCAGTGGCTGCAGACCTACGGCGTCTACGCGGGCGTCGCCCTGCTCCTCGTCGTCAACATCGCCATCACACCGCACTTCCTGTCCGCCGAGAACTTCCGGACCCAGGCCGTCCAGGTCGCCCCGGTGATCATCGTCGCGCTCGGCATGGCGCTGGTCATCGGCACCGAGGGCGTCGACCTGTCGGTCGGCGCCGTGATGGCGCTGGCGGCCTCCGTCACCGCCCTCTACCTCGGCTACGGGCTCTTGCCCGCTCTGCTCGTGGTGGCCCTGTTCGCCGCCGCCGTGGGGCTGGCCAACGGCGCACTGGTCGCGTTCGTCGGGGTCCAGCCCATCGTGGCCACCCTGGCCCTCATGGTCGGCGGCCGCGGTCTCGCCCTGGTGCTGCTGCCCCAGCTGGAGGACCTGCGCAACCCCGCGCTGGCGTCCCTCGGCTCCGGCGACCTCCTCGGCGTTCCCTACCTGATCCTGATCGCCACCGCGCTCGCGCTGCTGGTCGCGTTCGTCGTCCGCCGCACCACGTTCGGACGCCAGCTCCTCGCCATCGGCGACAGCCGCCCGGCGGCCCAGCTCGCGGGCCTGCCCGTGCGCCGGATCCTGATCCTGGTGTACGTGGCCTGCGCGCTGCTCGCCGCCGTGGCGGGCGTCCTGGCCACCGCCCGGCTCCAGGCCAGCGACCCGACCTCGCTCGGCAACCTGATGGAGCTCTCCGCCATCACCGCCGTCGTCGTGGGCGGGACACCGCTGACCGGCGGCCGGGTCAACATCGCCGGCACGGTGGCGGGCGCGGTCCTCATCCAGCTGCTGACCGCCACCCTCATCAAGCACGATCTGCCGCCCTCGTGGACCCAGATCGCCCAGGCCATAGTGATCGTCGCCGCGGTCTACGCGGCGCGGGGACGGGGGAAGGGATGACCGCCACCAAGACGGACGCACCCGCGACCACCGCGAGCAACGAACCGACGGGAGACTCCGAGCCGGTGGGCTCCGCGCGCTCCGAGCGCCTGAGCGCCCTCCTCCAGCAGCACGGCGCGCTGGCGGTGCTGGTGATCGTCTCGATCGTCGCCTCGTTCAGCTTCGACTCCTTCGCCACCGGCGACAACATCTCGAACATGGCGACCAGTTCGGCGTTCCTCGCCATCGTCGCCCTCGGCATGACCTTCGTCATCATCACCGGCGGCATCGACCTGTCGGTCGGCTCCCTGTTCGCCCTCGGCGGTGTCCTGGCGGCCTGGGGGTCCCGCCACGGCACCCTGGTGGCGCTGCTGCTGCCGGTCGCCGTCTGCGGGCTCATCGGCGTCGTCAACGGACTGCTGATCGCCCGCTCGAGGCTGGCTCCCTTCATCGTCACGCTGGCCGCCATGCTGGGTGCGCGCGGCCTGCTGCTGGCCCTGACGGACGAGGGCGCCGAGACGTACCTGATCGGCAAGGGCTCCTTCCTCGCCGAACTGGGCCAGGGCAGCACCCTGGGAATCGGCAACCCGGTGTGGATCACGCTGGGCCTGTTCGTCGCGGGAGCCGTCGTGCTGCGCCGGACACGGTTCGGGCAGCACGTGTACACGGTCGGCGGCAACGAGGACGCGGCGGCCCTGATGGGCGCGCCCGTGGCCCGCACGAAGATCCTCGTCTACACGCTGTCCGGCCTGCTCGCCGGCTTGGCCGGCGCCCTGAACGCGGCCTGGCTGGCCTCCGGCGTCACCATCCTCGGCAACGGCATGGAGCTGGACGCCATCTCCGCCGTCGTCATCGGCGGCACCCTGCTCACCGGCGGTCTCGGCTACGTCAGCGGCTCGCTCGTCGGCGTCCTGCTCCTGAAGGTGATCCAGAACGTCATCAACCAGATCGGCTCGCTCGACTCCTCCTACCAACTGGTCGTCAGCGGCGCCTTCCTGGCCCTCGTCGTCATCGCCCAGACCTGGCTGGGCCGCAGACGGCAGCTGATGTGAGCCCGGGCCGCGGCAGCCGTGCCTCTCTCACGGCCCGGTTGCCGCGGCCGGCGCCGAACGACCGCGCCCTCACGCACCAGGCCGGCGCCGTTCCCCGTATACGGCTTCCGGAGAGCCCCGGCCGCGGGAGCCGGGAGGCATCGAGCGCGCGCACGCCGTCCCCCGTCCCCGGACGGCGGACGGGGGACGCCGGGCGGCGACGGCGGTGGCGGGCGAAGGCCCACTGCGAATCCTGGCCGGTGCGCGACGGGTGCTATCGGGTGGAGCACAACCTCGGCGGCAAGGCACTGCTCGACACGGACTTCGCCGACTTCACCCAGGACGCCGATGTGACGCCGAACTCGGGCGGCGATGACGCCGGACCGACGTTTCGGGCGACCTGGCCGTGGTCGGCTGCGACGGCTGGTGGCGGAACTGGGACTACGACGCCAACGTGCTGAAGACGATCGGGGCGGCTGGGACGGCATCGCCGACGGAACCTTCGACTTCCCTCCGAACCCCGACCTGGTTCGCCGACGGCAGGCTCTCCCGGTACACCGACGCCCGTACGGCGTTCTGCCGGGGGCTGACGGCGCGGGGGTTCTCGTCGGGGTGCGCGTCCTGACGGGCGGTGCCCGAGAGCTAGGCCCCTCGGGCGTGACACGCGAGGGCCCCGGCGGGTGTGCCGAGTGGCACCCGCCGGGACCGTCGTGCTGCGCCGGAGCTACGGCTTCTCCCGCGTGTGGAGCGCGCTCACCTCCTCGGCGGTGAGCGCCTTGTCGTAGGCGTGGACCTGGTCGACCGCGCCGTGCCAGAAGTCGGTGTCCACGCCGTCCCACTGGGCGCGGCCGACGGCGAGGGGACCGGAGCCGACGTAGTTCGGGCCGGCGGTCGCGGTCGCCGCCGGCTTGCCGTCGACATACAGCTTGATCTCGTTGCTCGAGCCGTCGCGCACGCCGACGAGGTGGTACCAGCGGCCTCGTTCGGGAGTGATCGCCAGCCGGGCCCGCTTCTGGTCGGGTGTGCTGAAGGCGAAGGCGCCTTGGCCGTACTGAAGGTAGAAGGGGCTGGCCTGACGTCTGCCGTCCTGGCTGACCGCGGTGGCGTAGTTGCCGGGGAGCGAGTCGAGCGTCACCCAGGCGGAGACCGAGTAGCTGCCGGTGGTGTCGAGCACGGGGCCGTCGGTCTCGGCGTACTGGCCCCGGCCGTCGAACCTCAGCGCGCTGCCGCTGACCCCGGTCGTCCACGTGGCGCCCTCGGAGAGCCTCAGGGGCCTGTCGTTCGGGCCGTCGTCCTTCGCGGTGGTGCCCGTGCCCTCGTCGAGGGCCCAGTGCCCGCCGCCCTTCAGTTCCTGCCGCTCGCCGGCGGCGGCGCCGGCCGCGATGACCCGGCGGTTGATCTCGCGGACCCGGGCCGGGTCGACCTTGACCTCCCGGCGGTCGTACGTGTAGAGACCGTTCAGTTCGTTCTCCAGGTCGGTGATCTGCGTGTACACCGAACCGGACAGCTCGTGGGCGGCCTGGTCGAGGTAGTACTTCTCGGTGTTCTCGACGTACTTGCGGGTCAGCGCCTCCTTGTCGGCGACCCCGCTGTAAATCACCGTCGGGGCGCCCGGCCACACGTGGCCCGGGGTGGGCAGGGTGAAGCCGCCGTGCTCGCCGTCCATGGCGGCGCGGTGGTCGGGGAACGGCGGGTCGTCGTTTCCGTAGTCGTGGTGGTCGATGATGTCGCCCTTGCCGGAATCGCCCTTGGAGTTGCAGCAGTTGACACCGCTGTGGGCGTTGACGACCCGGGACGGGTCGGCGGCCTTGACGGACTCGGCGATGCGGCCGCTCTCCTCGCGGTCCCACTCGCCCCAGCCCTCGTTGAAGACGATCCAGCCGGTCACGGAGGGCGAGTCGTGATGCTGCCGCATCATCTCCCTGCCCTGGTCGACGAAGGCCTTGCGTCCCTTCTCGGTGGGCAGGTCCCCGGAGACGAAGTCCTGCCAGACCAGCAGACCGAGCCGATCCGCGTGGTAGAACCACCGCGCGGGCTCCACCTTGATGTGCTTGCGGACGGCGTTGAAGCCCAGCTCCTTGTGGGCCTTCAGGTCGAAGGCGAGGGCCTCGTCGCTCGGCGCGGTGTACAGGCCGTCGGGCCAGAAGCCCTGGTCGAGCGTGGCGAGCGAGAAGACCGGCTTCCCGTTGAGCACCAGCTTGCGGTACCCGCCGACCTTCTCGATCCCGATCTCCCGCATGCCGAAGTAGCCGGCGACCTTGTCGGTCGACCTGCCGTCGGTCAGCTTGACGTCGAGGTCGTAGAGGTAGGGGTCGTCCGGGCTCCACAGGTGCTGCTCCGCCACGGGCAGGCGCAGCTCCTCGTTGGCCGGTCCGCTGACCCGGCCGACGACCTTGCCGTGCTTGTCGCGGGCCACGGCCTCGACGCGGGCCTTGGCGGAGGCGTCGGCGGAACGGACGGTCACCGCCAGGCTGCTGGTGTCGACGTCGGGTGTGGTGACGACGTCGTCGATGGACGCCTCGGCGACGGGTTCCATCCACACCGTCTGCCAGATGCCGGAGGACTGGGTGTAGAAGATGCCGCCCGGGTTGGGGGTCTGCTTGCCCTTCGGCTGGTCGGCGCCGCCGGTGTCGGTGACCGCGACGACGATCTCCTGCGGGCCCTTGGCCTTGAGCGCGTCGGTGATGTCGGCGCTGAAGCCGGTGTAGCCGCCGGTGTGCTCGGCGACCTTCTCGCCGTTGACCCAGACGCGGGCCTGGTAGTCGACGGCACCGAAGTTGAGCTTCAGCCGGTTGCCCGTGCCGCTCTTGCCGACCTTCCAGCTCTTCGGCACGTCGACGAGCCTGCGGTAGAACATGTGGTCCTCGTGCCGTTCCAGCCCGGACAGCTGCGACTCGACCGGGAACGGCACGATGATCCTCTCGTCGAGGTCCTTGCCGAAGACCGGCTGCTCGCCCGCCTCGGCGGCGCCGAACTGCCAGGGCCCGTTGAGGTTCTTCCACCGGGACCGGACCTGCTGCGGGCGCGGGTACTCCGGCAGCGGGTTCTTCTCGTCGAGCTCGTCGCCCCACTCGGTGGTCAGCCGGTGGGTGGAGGCGTTCTGCGCGTAGCGGACGATCTTCGGCACGGTCTCGCCGCCGGCCGTCAGACCTCCCTCGCCGTCGTACGCGACCCGGACCTGCTGACCCTTCTGGACCGGCTCCGTGAGCGTGACGAGCAGGGAGTCGGGGTCGCGCGGGTCGACGACGACAGTCTTGACCGGCATGGCCACCGAGTCTGCCTCGATCTTCAGGTGGTCCGCGAGCTGCTGGTAGCCGCCGACCGCGTCCTCGAACCGGGCCCGCAGCCGCCGTCCGTCCTCGGCGACGGACGCTTCCACCGGATAGACCTCGAAGCCGGCCGGCGGGGTGAACGCCGTCATGGGCACCGGCTGCTTGGGCACCGTCGGCGTCGACCAGCGCAGCTTCATGTTGGCGCCGCCGGTGTCCTGGAACATCTCCAGGCGGAAGTCGTACGACTCGCCGGCGGTCAGCCTGACCGGCTCGCTGGTCTGCTCCTTGTCCCAGTCCGGCACCCAGTGGTCGATGACCGGCTCGCCGTCGATGAACAGCCGGAAGCCGTTGTCGCCGATGGCGTGGAAGGTGTAGTCGCCGGTGGCCGGTGCCTCGATCCGACCGGTCCACCGGGCGGTCGTATGCTCCGACTGCCCGGTCAGCTCCTGGAACGTGCCGGTCAAACTGGAGAAGTCGACCTGCGGATCGAGCACGGTGCCACCGAGCTTCGCGAAGTCCCGCGCGCCCGGCGCCGACATGCTGAAGTACTCGCCCTTCAGGCCGTGCACCTCGACCGCGTCCGCGCCGGCCGCGAACGCCGAAGCGCTGTCGGCCGTCTCGGCGGCCGACGCGGTGCTCATCAGGCCGGTAGTGGGCAGCACCAGGGCTGCCGCTGTCAGCAGTGCCCAGACTCTGGCTCGTAAGCGGTTGTGTCGTCTTGTCATCGAACCTTTCCTCGCACAGAGGGCTCGGACCGGAACCGGTCGGCAGGCGGCAGCAGGTGACAGTGACGCTGGATTCCTGTTCACCCGAGCGTGCGCCTCGACGGCGTCGCCACGGGGCCGGGCTCAGGCCGGAGGCCCGCAGGCATGGCGGAACGCCGCAACGGGTCTCGGTCAGCGGCTCTTTCAACGTTGGAAAAACTGTGACAGCGGAATGACAGCATGCCGTTCGGCGGCTGTCCAGCCCCCGCGCACCGCTCGCCCGGTCCACTGCGGGCGGAGTGCTTTCCGCACCCCGCCCGGCTCACCAGGTCCTGCCGGCCTGCTCCCGGAGCGTGCGGTTGATCCGGTTGAAGAAGTTGGTCATCGCGATCTCCAGGATGATCGCGTTCAGTTGCTCCTCGCTGAAGTGGTCGGCGGCGGCGTCCCAGATCCCGTCGGTCACACCCGGTGCGCCGTCCTGGATCCGGGTGGCGGCCTCCGTCAGCGCGAGGGCCGCCCGCTCCTCCTCGGTGTAGAAGGGGGTGTCCCGCCACGCGACCACGTTGTGCAGCCGCTCCTCCGTCTCACCGGTCTTGCGCGCCGACTCGACCGAGGCGAAAACACACGGACTGCAGCCGTTGATCTGGCTGGCCCGCAGATGGACCAGCGACAGCAGGCGCCCGTCGACGCCCCCGGCGTGAATCGCCTTGTACAGGTGCTGGATCGCCGTGATCACGTCGGGGTTCGCCGGGCCGGTCATGCGTGCTTCCATCGGTGTCGCTCCTTCATCGGTTACCTGAGCCCCTCCGGGCCCGTCATCACCCGTGACGGAGCAGAGCCGAGGAAGGTAACCACATGTCCGACACCAGCCCGGCGGACCCGATGGCCGAGGCGTTCGAGGCCCAGCGCGGCCGGCTGCGCGCGGTCGCCCACCGCATGCTCGGATCACATGCCGACGCCGAGGACGTGGTCCAGGAGGCCTGGCTGCGCCTCTCCCGCCAGGACGCGGCGGCCATCGGCAACCTCGCCGGCTGGCTGACCACAGTGGTCGGCCGGATCAGCCTCGACGTCCTGCGATCGCGCCGGACCCGCCCGGAGGCGCCCTACGACGACCGCCTGTCCGAGCTCGTGGTGACACTCGACGACAGCCCTGTTCCCGAGGACGACGCGGTGCTCGCCGACTCGGTCGGGCTCGCCCTGCACGTCGTCCTGGAGTCGCTCGGGCCGAGCGAGCGGCTGGCGTTCGTGCTGCACGACCTGTTCGCGGTGCCCTTCGACGAGATAGGCCGCATCCTCGGCAAGTCCACCGCCGCCACCAAGATGCTCGCCAGTCGCGCCCGCAGGAAGGTGCGGGCGATGGAGCGCCCGAGCGGCGTCGGACGGGACCAGCGAGAGGTGGTACTCCGATGGAGCGCGGGACTGAGGTCGTGGACTCGCCGATGCGCCGTCCAGCGGCCCCCGGTGCGGTGGTGACGAGACTCGACGCGACGTCCGCTCGCGCGGGAACCCGCCCCGCCCGAGTGACGTCGCCGCGTCAACGCCCCGAAGACCGAAGGGATCGCCGAAGCCCGGGCACCGGAGCCTTCGACATGTGGACGAGTGAGAGCCCTTCGGTCAGCAGGCCGCCGTCAGGCCGTCCAGCAGGAGGGCGGCGTCGGTGCGGGGGGTGATGTCCTCGACGGTGACACCCGGGGCGGTCTCGACGAGGGCGAGGCCGTCGTCGGTGACGTCGAGGACCCCGAGGTCGGTGATCACCCGGTGGACGCACCGTTCCCCGGTGAGCGGCAGGGTGCAGTGCTCGAGGATCTTCGGGCTGCCGTCCTTCGCGGTGTGTTCCATCAGCACGACGACCCGGCGGGCGCCGTGCACGAGGTCCATGGCCCCGCCCATGCCCTTCACCATCTTCCCGGGGATCATCCAGTTGGCCAGGTCGCCGGTGGCGGAGACCTGCATGGCGCCGAGGACGGCGGTGTCGATGTGACCGCCGCGGATCATCCCGAACGACTGCGCGGAGTCGAAGAAGGAGGCGCCGGGCAGGACGGTGACCGTCTCCTTGCCGGCGTTGATCAGGTCGGGGTCGACCTCGTCCTGCGTCGGGTAGGGGCCGGTGCCGAGGATGCCGTTCTCCGAGTGGAGGACCACGTGGACGCCGGGCGGGAGGTGTCCGGGGACGAGGGTCGGCAGGCCGATGCCCAGGTTGACGTAGGAGCCGTCGGTGAGTTCGGCGGCGGCGCGGGCGGCCATCTGGTCGCGGGTCCAGGCCATCAGGTACGTACCGTCCCTCGTGTCGACGTCGCGGAGATCCGGACGTGTTCGATCTGCTTGTCGGCCCTCTCCTCGGGGCTCAGCGCCACGACCCGCTGGACGTAGATGCCGGGCAGGTGGATCTCGTCCGGGTCCAACTCGCCCGGTTCGACCAGTTCCTCCACCTCGGCGACGGTCACCTTGCCGGCCATGGCGGCCAGCGGGTTGAAGTTCCCGGCGGCCTTGCGGAAGCAGAGGTTGCCGTGCCGGTCGCCGCGCCACGCCCGCACCAGGGCGTAGTCGGTGGTGATGCCGTGCTCCAGGACGTACCGGCGGCCGGCGAAGTCACGGGTCTCCTTGGGCGGGGAGGCGACGGCGACCGAGCCGCCCCCGGCCGCGTACCGCCAGGGCAGGCCTCCCCGCTCGACCTGGGTGCCGACGCCGGCCGGGGTGTAGAAGGCGGGGATGCCCGCGCCCCCGGCCCGCAGCCGTTCGGCGAGGGTGCCCTGCGGGACCAGTTCCACCTCCAGTTCGCCCGACAGGTACTGGCGGGCGAACTCCTTGTTCTCGCCGACGTAGGAGCCGGTGACCCGTGCGATGCGCCCGGCGGCGAGCAGCACGCCCAGGCCGCGGCCGTCCACGCCGCAGTTGTTGGAGACGACCCTCAGGCCGCCCGCTCCCTGCGCGTACAGGGCGCGGATGAGCACTTCGGGCACGCCGCTGAGGCCGAACCCGCCGACGGCCAGCGAGGTGCCGTCGGGGATGTCGGCGACCGCCTCGGCGGCGCTGCCGATGACTTTGTCCACGGTGTGCGTGTTCCTTTCAGTGTGCGGCGCCGGGCAGGACGGTGGACCAGCCGCCGTCGACGACGAGGTTGGCGCCGGTGATGTAGGCGGCTTCCTCGGACGCGAGGGAGACGGCCGCGTTCACCACGTCGTCGGGTGTGCCGACGCGACCGAGGGGGATGTGGCGGGCGATGCCGCGCATCGGGTGGTCGTCGGCCAGCAGGTCGGCGCGGGAGCCGTCGGTGTCGATCATCCCGGGGCTGACGCAGTTGGCGCGGATCCCGTACGGCGCCCCCTCGGCGGCCAGTTGACGGGTCAGCGCGATCACGCCGCCCTTGGACGCGGAGTGAGCCGTGCGCCGGTTGGTGAGGGACCCGGTCAGTCCGGCGGTGGAGCCGACGGTGAGGACGCAGCCGCGGCTGCGCACCAGGTGGGGCCAGGCCACGTGCGTGGTCAGCCACACCGAGTCCAGTTCGGCGCGCAGCGTGAAGGAGAAGTCCGCGTACGGCTGGCCGTCGATCGAGCCGAAGCGGACGGCGCCGGCGTTGGCGTAGACGATGTCGATGCCGCCGAAGGCGTCCGCGGCCTCGTCCACCCAGGAGCGGACGGACGCCTCGTCGGTCACGTCCAGGGGACCGGGGGTGAGGGCGGTGCCGCCCTCGCGGGCGATGAGTCGCTGGGTCTCGACGGCCTCCTCGTGGAGCAGGTCGCCGCCGACGACGAGCGCGCCCTCGGCCGCGAACCGCAGGGCCGCGGCCCTGCCCTGACCACGGGCGGTACCGGAGATCAGGGCCACCTTTCCCTCCAGCCGCTTCACGACGCCTCCGGACGCAGGGCGTCGGAGACGGACTTGACGCCGCCGTGGGCCGTCAGCCCGCCGTCGACCGGGATGTCGGCGCCGGTGATGAACGACGACTCGTCCGACAGCAGGAAGGCCACGAGCGGAGTCACCTCGTCGACGCTCCCGGTGCGGCCGAGCGGAGTCTCACGGATGTTGGCCTCGCGGAAGGCGGGCACGGTGGATGCGGTCATCTCGGTCTCGATGTAGCCGGGGTGGATGGTGTTGACGCGGATGCCGCGCGGGCCGAGTTCCAGGGCGGCGGTCCTCGACAGGCCCCGCAGGGCCCACTTGCTGGTGGTGTAGGCGACCGGGTAGTGGGCGGTGAGGGCCGCCGAGGAGCCGACGTTCACGACACTCGACCCGGGCGGCATCAACGGGGTGAGGTGCTGGATGCCCAGCAGCGGGCCGATGACGTTGACCGCGTGCACCCGCGCCACGTCGTCGGGGCGTACGTCGCCGACGCGGGCCCGCCAGGTGATGCCGGCGTTGTTCACCAGGCCGTGCACCTGCCCGTACGCCTCCCGCAGTTCGGCGGCCAGCTCGGCCCAGTCCCGCTCGCTGCTCACGTCGAGCCGGCGGCAGCCGGGCGCCTCGGTCACGTCGGCGGCGATGACCCGCGCGCCCTCGCGGGTGAGCGCCTCGGCCTCGGCGGCGCCCTGGCCGCGGGCCGCGCCCGTGACGACCACGACCTTGCCCACCAGTCTCTTGGGGTGCAGGTCGGTCACGGCCGCTCCCGGGTGCGCCGGCGTCCGACGGGCAGTGGTACGGGCTCGACGCCGGGGACGACGGTGTTGGTGAGCGTGCCGATGCCCTCGACCGTGAGGGAGACCGTGTCGCCCGGCTTCAGCGGCGGCGGGGTCCGCTCACCGCTCCGGCCCCAGAGCTCGGCGAGGCAGCCGCCGTTGCCGCAGGTGCCCGAGCCGAGGACGTCGCCGGGTACGACGCGGGTGCCGCGGGAGGCGTAGGCGGTCATCTCCTCGAACGTCCAGCTCATGTTGGACAGCAGGTCCTCGCCGACGGCCTCGCCGTTGACCTCGGCTGTCAGGGCCAGGCGCAGGAACCCGTCGGCGTCGCGGTACGGCTCCAGCTCGTCGGCGGTGACCAGGTACGGGCCGAGCGTGGTGGCGGTGTCCTTGCCCTTGCAGGGGCCGAGGCCGACCCTCATCTCGGCGGACTGCAGGTCGCGGGCGGACCAGTCGTTGAAGACGGTGTAGCCGACGATGTGGTCGCGGGCCCGCTCCGGCGTCAGGTCGCGGCCCTCACGGCCGATCACCGCGCCGACCTCCAGCTCGAAGTCCAGGACGGCCGAGCCGGGCGGCACGGGGATGTCGTCCCCGGGGCCGAAGATCGCGTGCGGGTTGGTGAAGTAGAAGGTCGGCGCGGCGTACCACTGCTCCGGTACGCCGCCCATGCCCTCCACGGAGCGGCGCACTCCCTCGACGTGCTCCTCGAAGGTGACGAAGTCCCGCACCGAGACGGGCCGCACGGGAGGCAGCAGCCGCACCTCGGAGACGTGAGGGCCGGGCGGCACGTCGAGGGCCGCCGCGCCGGAGGCGAGCAGTCCGGGCAGGCCGCCGCTCTCGTCGAGCAGCGCGGTGAGCGAGGTGACGCCGGGCAGCGGGAACAGGGTGCCGTCCTCGTCCACGACGGCCACCCGGCGGCGGTGTCGATGCTCGTACGCGGCGAAACGCATGGTGCGGCTCCTGGTGAGGGGAGAGTCGGTCGAGGGGGGTGCGCATCAGGTCCTGGCCCACGGTGATGCGGCCGTGGCGGCCCGCCGCCGGAGTGCGGGCGCGCAGCGGGGGCCGGGGGCACGGCGGCCCCGAGTCAGGGCGTCCGACAGGGCCGCCGTGCCCCCGGAGCGGGTCCGGCCCCGCTCACACGGGCGGGGCGACGAAGACGCCCCGGTCGGGGTCGTTGAACGACTCCTTCGCGACCAGTTCGTTCATGGGGTTGGCGGTGCCCCACTGGTCGGTGACCTCGGGCTGGGAGAAGTCGTAGACGTGGGGGTGCCAGGTGTCCTCGTCCAGCAGCTCCAGTTCCGTCGTGTACTCGACGGTGTTGCCGTGCGGGTCGAGGAAGTACGTGAAGGTGTTGTCGCCCGCCATGTGCCGGCCCGGCCCCCAGATCTTCCGGTACCCGGCGCGGATGACGCGGCCGGAGCCGCGCATGTACTCGTCGATGCCGCGCATCTCGAAGGAGATGTGGTGCAGGGAGGTGTGGGGGCCCTTGGCGAGGGCCATGGAGTGGTGCTGGTTGCTGATCCGCATGAAGTGCATGACCTCGCCCATGTGCGGCGAGCTGAGGGTGTCCGACAGGCGGAAGCCGAGGTGCTGCTCGTACCAGGCGCGGGTCCGGTCCAGGTCGGGGGAGTTGAGGACGACGTGGGACAGCTTGACCGGGATCGACTCCTTCTCCTCGATCTTGCGGTGCTGCCGGACCTCGACGTCGGCGGAGACCTCGATGGTGCGGCCGTCGACGTCGAAGAAGCGGAAGCCGTAGCCCCCGCCCGGGGTGTCGACCTTGCCCGGCCGGGAGACCAGCCGCACTCCCCGGGAGAGGAGACGCTCGGCGAGGGTGTCGACGTCGGCCGCGCTCGCGGCGCCGTAGGAGACGAGGTCCAGCCGTTTCTCGTCGGCCTTGCGCAGCCGCACGACGTACTGCTCGGGGGAGCCCTCGGCGGCGAGGAAGGAGATGCCGGAGTCCTCGGCGACCTTGGTCAGGCCCCAGACGCCGGCGTAGAAGTCGAGTTGCTTGTCGTAGTCGGGCACGGCGAGGTCGACGTGCCGCAGGTGGGTGAGCGGGCGTGCGCTCATGACGGTTCCTCCTCAGGCGAGGGTGAGGTCGATCAGAGTGGCGGCGTTGCCGCCGCGTACGGCGTCGAAGTCGGCCTCGGGCAGGCCGACGGCGCGCAGCGCGCCGACGGGGTCGTCGGCGCCCATGTCGAAGGGGAAGTCGGAGCCGAGCAGGACCCGGTCGGCCCCGGCGGCCCGGACGAGCTCACGCAGCCCGTGCGGGTCGTGGACGAGGGAGTCGAAGTACAGCCGCTTCAGGTAGCTGCTGGGCGGGTGGGCGCACCCGGAACCCGCGTCGGGGCGGACCCGCCAGGCGTGGTCCGAGCGGCCGATGTGGGTGGGCAGGTAGCCGCCGCCGTGCGCGGCGATCAGCCTCAGACCCGGGTGGCGGTCCAGCACTCCGGAGAAGATCAGGTGGGAGAGGGCGACGGCGTTCTCGGTGGGCTGGCCGACGCTGTTGGACAGGTACCACCGGTCCAGCCGCTCGTCGAGCGTGCAGCCGAAGGGGTGCAGGAAGACGAGCGCGCCCGTCTCCTCGGCCCGCGACCAGAAGGGCTCGTACGCCGGGTCGGAGAGCTCCCGGTGCGGGGCGTGGCTGGAGATCTCCACCCCGGCCAGCCCCAGTTCCAGGGCGTGGTCGAGGGCGCGCACCGTGTGCTCCGGGTGCTGGAGGGGCACGAGCCCGAGCCCGCGCAGCCGGTCGGGGGCGGCCGAGCAGTGCGCGGCCGTCGCCTCGTTGGCGAGCCGGCACAGCTTCTCCGCCGTCTCCGCGTCGGCCCAGTAGTGGTAGTGCGAGGGGGAGGGGCTGACCAGCTGGACGTCCACGCCCTGGGCGTCCATCGCGGCGAGCCGGACGGCCGGGTCCGTCAGGCGCGGGATGCGCTCGCGGACCATGGGGCCGCTGACGGCGAGGGCCGCGGGGCCGTTGCGCCGGGCGTCCAGTTCCCGGGCCGCGTCGTGGCCCGGCAGGCCGGCCACCAGTGCGTCGACCTCGGGCAGCAGGACGTGGGCGTGCACGTCGACGGTGGGGGAGGGGCGGTGGCCGGGCGACGGGTGCGAGCGGTGCGCGTCAGCGCTCGATGGGGGGTGGTGGCCGGGTGACGGGTGGGAGGTCACGGAAGCTCCCGCAGCATCGTCATCGTGCGGGCCATCAGACCCGGCACGTCCGCGTCCCGCGCTCCGTCGAGCTGCCACCGCCCGATCTGCACCGACGCCTCCACGACCGGACGGACGCGGCTGATCCGCCGCTCGTAGTACGCCTGGAGGAGCGCGTCGTCCCAGGTGTCCGCGGCGGTCAGCATCTGCGCGAGCACCCACGCGTCCTCGAGGGACAGGGCCGCGCCCTGCGCGAGGGTGGGCGGGCAGCAGTGCACGGCGTCGCCGATGAGCACGACACGGCCACGGTGCCAGGAGCCCTCGACCAGCATCCGGTCGAACCAGGTGTAGTTGACCGTCGCCGGGTCGGTGATGTGCGCGGTGATCTCCGTCCAGTGACCGCCGTAGGCGGAGGCCAGACGCCGCATCTCCTCGGCGTACGTCTCCGGCGGGATGGAGGCGCGGTCGCGGTTGGCCTCGACGACGTAGGCGTAGAGGGTGGTGTCGCTGGTGGGGCAGTAGCCGGCGATGTAGGCCGGGCCGCCGTAGGCGAGGTCGGTGCGGGTCACGCCCGTCGGGCGCGGGGCGGCGACGCGCCAGATGGCCATGCCGGTGGGCTCCGGCTTGGCGTTGACGCCGATCGCGGCGCGGGTGGTGGAACTCAGGCCGTCGGCGGCGATCACCAGGTCGTAGCGGACTTCGGTGCCGTCGGTGAACCGCACGGTCACGCCGTCGCCGTCCTGGTCGAGCGTTTCGGCCCTGGTGCCGAGGCGGATGTCGGCTCCGGACGCCCGCACGGCGTCGATCAGGATCCGCTGGAGCCGCGGGCGCTGCATGCCGACGGTGGCGGGCAGGTCGTCGCCGCCGGTGCGCAGGTCGTTCTGGACGTGCAGGACCGTGCCGTCGGGGGCGGTGATGCCGACGGAGCCGAAGCCGAAACCGGAGGCCTCCACCCGCTCCCAGACGCCCAGTTCGCGCAGCACGCGCAGGGCGTTTCCCTGGAGGGTGATGCCGGAGCCGGCGGTGGCGTTCCAGTCGTCCTTTGCCTCGATCAGGTCCACCGCGAGTCCGGCGCGGCGCAGCAGGACCGTCACGGCGTTGCCGGCCGCGCCTCCGCCGATCACCAGGACCGTACGGGCTTTGCTCATGAGGGGAACTCCTTCGTTCCGCTGGTTACTTGACGGCGATCGGGTTGACGGGGGAACCGACCGCGCCGGTGATCGGCAGGGGAGCGGCGGTGAGCCAGAACTCGTACACGCCGTCGCCGGCGCAGTCCTCGGCCAGCGTCTCCAGGTCCCACATCTCGCCGATCAGCAGGCCGATGTGGGGGATGGCGACCTGGTGCAGCGGCTGGAAGGCGTGCTCGTACTCGTTGGGCCGCACCTCGAAGCCCCAGGTGTCGGTGGCGACGGCGGCGATCTCGGTGCCGTGCAGCCAGCCGGCGGTGGTGAAGGACAGACCGGGTGCGGGACCGCCCGCGTAGTCGCCCCATCCGTCGCGGCGGACCCGGGCGAGCTGACCGGTGCGGACCAGCACCAGGTCCCCGCGCCCCACGGTCACTCCGTGCGCGTCCGCGGTCGCCGTCAGGTGCGCCTCGGCGATCGCGAAGCCGTCGGGCAGCTCGCCGTCCTCGCCGACGACCCGGCCGACGTCCAGCAGCACACCGCGCCCGGCGACGTGCGGTGCCATGTGCTCGATGCCGGTGACCAGGTCGCCGTCGGAGGTGACGACCTTCTCCGCCGGGCGGCCGTTCCACGCCCTGCCGTGGTCGAAGATGTGCCCGAGCCCGTCCCACTGGGTGGAGCACTGCAGCGGCATGGCGATCACGTCGTCGGCGCCGCCGATGCCGTGCGGGAAGCCCTGGTTGCCGAGGGCGGCGTCGGCGCCGGTGTCGAGCATGGTGTGCACCGGGTTGGTGCGCCGGCGCCAGCCCTTCTGCGGGCCGTTCATGTCGAACCGCTGGGAGAGCGAGAAGCTGACGCCCCGCCGGATCAGTGCGGCGCCCTCGCGGCGCTTGCCCTCGTCGAGGAAGTTGAGGGTGCCGAGGACGTCGTCCTCGCCCCAACGGCCCCAGTTTGAGCACGCCTCGGCGGCACGGGCGATCGCGCCTTCCGGGTCGTGGCGGTCGACGGCCGTCACGACGCCGCCTCCGCCACACAGCGGGTGCGCTGGACACCGAGCCCGGTGACCGAGCCCTCCATGACGTCGCCGTCGCGCAGCAGCCGGCCCCAGTGCATGCCGTTGCCGGCCGGGGAGCCGGTGAGCACCAGGTCACCCGGGAGCAGATGGGCGGTCTGCGAGGCGTAGGACACCATCCGCGCCACGTTGAAGATCATGTCCTTGGTGGACTCGTCCTGCATGGTCTCGCCGTTCAGCTTCAGCGTGACCCGCAGGTCGTCGGGGTCGGCGATCGACTCCGCCGGCACGATCCACGGACCCAGCGGGGTGAATCCCGGCGCGTTCTTGCTGCGCAGCCAGTCGGTGCCGATCTGCGGCATGTCCCGGCGGAAGACGGTGGCCCGGTCGGTCAGGTCGTTGGCGATCGTGTAACCGGCGACGTGGTCCAACGCCTCCTCGGGCGAAAGGCGGTGGGCCGGCCGGCCGATGACGACCGCGAGCTCCAGCTCCCAGTCCGGCTTCTCGGCCCACGCGGGCAGGACCACGGTGTCGTACGGCCCCGTGATGGCGCTCGGCAGGCCGATGAACACGTACGGCAGGTCCTCCGCCGCCCGTCGGTCCATGATGTCGGCGGCCTCCGCGCGCCGCTCCTCCTCGGAGCGCTCGTCGCCGGGGGCCCGGTGCGCGACGTGCAGGTCGATGACGTGCTGCCGGTAGTTGGCGCCGGACTGGAACACCTGGCGGGGCTCGACGGGAGCGTGCACCCGGAAGTCCGCGAGCGGCTCCCGCTCCAGGCCGCCGTCACCGGCCCATGCCGCGAGCCGCGGGGCGGCCGTGTCCCAGGCCTCCAGGATGCTGCGGACGGTCAACCGCTCGTCGCCGAACGGGACGCGGAGGTCGAGCACCTGGGCGTCCGGGGTGACCAGGGCGGGGAACGCCGGCCCGTCGGGGGCCGAGAGAGTCGCGACGGCGAAGGGGCCTGCGAAGAGCGCGGACGAGGGTTCAGGTTTCACGGACATGTCCTTCCGATGACGAGTGGGACTAATCTGGACCCGCCACCAGCGATCAGGGAAATAGATTCTGTGGATGACCGACATCCACCGCGTTTATTCGCTCCTGGTCAGCGCCGTACAGCAAGGGGAAGACCCGTGAACCTGGCCCGCCTCGACCTCAACCTCGTCGTCGCCCTGCGCGCCCTGCTGGAGGAGCGCAACGTCACCCGGGCCGGGCAGCGGGTCGGGCTCAGCCAGCCCGCGATGAGCGCGGCCCTGGCCCGGCTGCGCCGCCACTTCGACGACGACCTCCTCGCCCGCGTCGGCGGCCACTACGAACTCACCGCTCTCGGTCAGGTCCTCCTCGACCGCACCGCCACCGCCTACGACCTGCTGGAACGCCTCTTCGCCAGCCAGGCCGACTTCGACCCGGCCAAGGAGAGCCGCGAGTTCCGGCTGATCGCCTCCGACTACGCCGTCGCCGTCTTCGGCACCGAACTCGCCCGCGTCGTCCACGAGGAGGCCCCCGGCATCCGGCTGCGCTTCGCGCAGACCCCGACCACCGTGGTCGACGACACCGTCACCCTGCTCAGCGCCACCGACGGCCTGCTCATGCCGCACGGCGTCATCAGCGCCTTCCCCGCCACCGACCTCTACGACGACCGCTGGGTCTTCCTCGTCGCCGACGACCACCCCAGCGTCGACGACCGGCTCACCCGCCACGACCTCGCCCGCCTGCCGTGGGTCACCTACCAGCGCACCTACGACGCCCCCGCCGTTCGCCAGCTCGGCATGCTCGGCATCGAACCGCGCGTCGAGGTCTCCGTCGACAGCTTCCAGCTGCTGCCCCTGCTGGTCGCCGGCACGCGGCGCATCGCCCTGGTCCAGGCCCGCCTGGCCGAACTCCTGGAGCCGCTCGCCGCCGTACGCGTCATGGAGCCCCCGTACGAGGCGGTCCCGCTGCGGGAGGCACTGTGGTGGCACCCGGTCCACACGCACGACGCCGCCCACATCTGGTTGCGCGAGACGGCTGCCCGGGTCGGCAGGCGACTGGCCGACGCTCCCGAGGGGTGACCGGGGCCGGGGAGGCCGTTCCGGCGCCGGCCGGTTCACATCGGGAGTCGTCGCGGAGGAGCAACGCGCCATCCACGGTGTGGATCGGGCCATCCGGAACGCGAATGGCGTGAGGGGTGGGAAGACCGGCGCCCACGCCGCACAGTGGTGACACGTCACGCGCCCGTGCGGCGAGCTCGGCCCGGCAGCGGCACTCACCCACCTCGGGGCGCCACCGTCCTCCGCGCGCCTGGAGTGCCGCCATGCCTCTTCCCGCCGCACCGCCTTCGCCCACGGCTCCCTCGACGCCACCTCCGATCCGGCGGCGCGGAACGTCACCCTCGCCGTCACCGTCACCAGCACCGGCCGGCGCCAGGGCACCGAGATCGTGCAGGTGTACGCCACGTTGCCCAGCGCGGCAGCGGCGGAACCGCGCCGCCTGGTCGCCTTCCGGAAGGTCACACTCCCACCGGCGGCATCCCGGCGGCTCCGCCTCACCGTCCCCGCGCAGGACCTCGCCGTCTGGAAGGCGGGCAGCTGGACCCTCGTATCCGGCGCGTACACCTTCGCGACGGCGCGTTCGTCCCGGTCCTTCACTGCCCGGAGGACCCTGACCATCGGCTGACCATCCTGGGCACCCCGTGCGTGACGCCCCTGCCCGGTGAAGGGGCGTCACGCCGCCGTCGCGGGCCGGCGTGCCCAAGAAACTGTGCGGAATCCGGAAAAAGGGGCGCATCCACAGACTTGACCGATTCAAGAAAAGGCGTACCTTCGTAAGGGAGATTGCAACCGTCCCCGAAAGCGCGCTCTCATGGATCGCACAGCTCCCCGGGAAGTCCTCCCGGGTGGAACGATCGCCCGTGTGGCCGTCCCCGGCCCTCAGCGATCGGCTACCGCCCTGCCGTCCGGTGCGTCGGCCGGGACCCGCGTGGAATCGTTCGTGGGCGGGCCCTGGGTCCTGCCGTGGTCGCCGACCGCGTGCTCCTCGGCGAGGACCGTCATACGCGACGTACTGCCGCAGTGGGGTCTGGACGATCTCGTGCCGACCGCCGAGCTGCTGGTCAGCGAACTGGTGAGCAATGCACTGCGTCATGCCTCCGGCCCGATCCGCCTCACCCTCGAGCGAGTGTCCGATCTTCGCTGTCTGGTCAGCGACGGCACCGCGGACCTTCCCCGCCCGACCGACGCGGGCCCGGAGGACGAGTGCGGTCGCGGACTCACCCTCGTGGACATGCTGGCCGCGCGGTGGGGCTGTGAGGGCGGGCCCGAGGGCAAGAGCGTGTGGTTCGAGCTCTCCGGTGACGACCCCTGTGCACCCCGTCTCGACGGTGAGGGGAAGGGAGAGGCGGCATGACGACCTCCGGCACGGTCGAAGAACCGATGGCGCTGGCCGCCGAACGACTGCGTACCGCGGGTATGCGGGTGACCGCTCCGCGCATGGCCGTGCTGATGGCCGTCTCCGACTCGGGCGATCATCTCGACGCCGACACTCTGCGTGAGCGGGCTCAGCGGATCACCGGCCGGCTTTCCTTGCAGGCCACCTACAACGTGCTGCGCGCCCTCACGGACGCCGGACTGATCCGATCCACCCAGATCCCGGGTCACCCCACCCGCTTCGAGACCGAGCGCCACGACAACCACCACCACTTCGTGTGCCGCGCGTGCGGTTCCATCCGCGACGTGGAGTGCACGGTGGGTGCGGCGCCCTGCATGGAGCCACGGCTGCCGGAGGAGTACGACACCCAGGAGGCTGCGGTCACGTTCTGGGGTCTGTGCCCCGACTGCCGGGCCGCGGCGCCGGTTTCCTGACGGAACGCGTCCCAGGGGCCGCACGACGTGCGAGGAAGACCCGTGCACCGCCGTCCGGCCGTGCCGGGGAACCGTGGAAGCGGCTGATCGCCGGACACGAGTAGATGGCTGCCACGGAACGATGTCCGCATCATCCCGATAGGATCCCTTTTGTGATCAGCTCGGGAAGGTTGAGGCGTCGCCATCGTCCGTACGGTGGCCAGCGGCAAGCCGTCCTGCTGTCACCGGTGATCGTCACCGTGCTCATCGCGGGCCTGGCGTTCTCCACGCCGAGGGAGATCGCCTTCAGCCGCCTGCTGCCCGCGGCGCCCGCCCTCGCCGCAGCATTGTGGCCCGTGCTCCCGACGGTCCTGCTGGGGGCGTTCTGCCTGCTGATCATGATCGGCCTCAGTTTCGTCTACTCCGATCTGGGGACGCCGTACACGGCCGCCGCGATCATCGCCGTCACCTTGGCGGCCGCGTACGCGAGCCATCTGCGACTCCAGCGCGAGGAGACGCTCTTCCAGGTCCGGCTCGTCGCCGACGCGGCTCAGAAGGTACTGCTGCGGCCGCTGCCGCACCGGGTCCAGGACGTCGAGATCGAGTCGCTGTACCTGGCGGCCCAGGAGCAGGCCCGGATCGGAGGCGACTTCTACGAGGCCGCCGACACGCCGTACGGAGTCCGGCTGCTCATCGGCGACGTGCGCGGCAAGGGCCTGTCGGCGGTGGGGGCCGCCTCCGCGGTGATCAACTGCTTCCGGGAGAACGCGTACGACCAGCCCGACCTCCGGGCCGTCATCCGCCGGCTCCAGATCACCATCTCCCGCTACAGCGCGGCGGTCCCCGCTGATGACCAGTCGGAGCACTTCGCCACCGCCTTGATCGCCGAGATTCCGCACGGCAGCGGGCACGTCAGCATTCTCAACTGCGGGCACCCGCCCCCGGTGTTCGTGCGCGGCGGGGACATCCACGTTCTCGAGCCCTCCCTCGCCTCGACTCCCCTCAATCTCTCGGCGCTCCTCGGAGACCACTACTACGTGGACACCGTCGCCTTCGCCCCGGGCGACCAGATGCTGCTCTACACCGACGGCGTGACGGAGACCCGGGACCGAGCCGGCGAGTTCTTCCCGCTGGCGGACTGGGCGCGGCAGCACAACCAGGCGCCGCCCCGTGAGCTGCTGGACCGGCTGCACGCGGACCTGCTCCACTACGCGGACGGAAGGCTCGACGACGACATCGCGGCCCTCGCCGTGCGCCGTCGGCACACCGGCGCTCCGGAGCAGTAGCGCGACCTCCGGGGTGACCCGCGCGGGCCCGCGTCACCGGTGTGCAGCCATGGAGCGGGGCGGGGGAGGTCGCCGTGATCGAAATCGCCGGCGCATTCCGCCAGGTCGCCACCACTTGACCTGAGGTCCACGAGGGGGCGCAGCCCTGGCAGTCCTTCGCCCGGCTCGCTTGCGGGGGTGAGCTCCACCCTCGTCATGAAGCGGGTCGTCGAGCCCGGCCGCCTGCCCGCACGGCCATGACGCCCCCGCTCAGTCGGCGACGCGCAGCAGCAGCTTGCCCGTCGACGTGCGCCCACCCATCAGTTGATGGGCCCCGGCCGCGTCCGACAGCGGGAACTCCGCGGTCACGGGAAGGGTCACGGTGTCGTCGGTGACCGTGCGGAAGGCACGCTCGGCGAGCGACCGCAGCGCCTCCGGCGCCGACTGCGCGAGAGCCAGGATGGAGAAGCCCGCGACGGAACGGCCCTGTGCGTACAGCTCGGGCTGCCCGACATGCCACGGCTCGGCCCCGCCGGCGTTGCCGAAGGACACCAGGCGGCCGAAGACGGACAGCGCGCCGAGGCCTCGGCGCAGGGTGTCGCCGCCCACCGGGTCGAGGACCAGGTCGACGCCCCTGCCGCCGGTCGCCCGGCGGACGTCGTCGGGGAAGGCGTCGGCGGTGAACACTTCGTCGTATCCGTGCTCGAAGGCGTGCTCGGCCTTGGCCGTGGAGGAGACCACGCCGTACACCGCGCCGGCGCCCGCCGCCCGGGCCAGCTGTCCGGCCACCGTGCCGATGCCCCCCGCCGCGCCGTGGACCAGCACGGTCTCGCCGGCGCGCAGTCGGCCCACCTCGTGGAGCAGCGCGTGGGCGGTCGGCACCACGGTGGGCAGCGTCGCCGCGGTCCGCAGGTCGAGCCCTTCGGGGAGCGGGAAGACCGTCGCGGCCTCGGCGACGACCACCTCCGCGTAGGCGCCGCTGCCGACGAGGGCGGCGACTTCCTGCCCCGGCCGCAACCGGTCGACGCCCTGGCCTACCGCCCGGATCCGTCCGGAGACCTCCAGGCCCGGGCGGTAGGGCAGCGATGTCACGCGGTAGCCCTCGGCACGCGCCTTGAGGTCCGCGAAGTTCACGCCCGCCCAGGCGGCGTCGATGGTCACCTGGCCCGGCCCCGGCTCGGGGGTCTCGGCCTGCACGAGCTGCAGCACCTCGGGGCCGCCGTACTCTCGGAACTCGACTGCGCGCATCGGCGGACCCGTCCTTCGGTGGAGTGTGGCCTGTGGAGTGTTCGACGGAGAGCGAACACCCGGACTGTAAGATATTCGTCGAACACCAGGCAAGCGGTCGGGCTGTCCCGCTGGGGTGACCCGGCGCGGGGCACGCGGGACGGGGAGAGGTCATGTCGAACCAGGCTGCGGGTGGCAGTCATCGTGCGGCGCCGGTCCACACCGATCCCGAGGACGTCCCCGTCCTGACGGCGCTGTCCGCGGTCGCCGACCCCGTGCGCGTGCAGCTCATCCGCGAGCTGGCGGGCTCCGCCGACTGGACGCGCAGCTGCGGCAGTTTCGACGTGCCGGTCGGCAAAGCGGCGCTCAGCCACCACTTCTCCGTCCTGCGTGGCGCCGGACTGGTCGAACAGCGTGACGAGGGGGCCAAGCGGGTCAACCGGCTGCGCCGCGAGGAGTTCGACGCGCGCTTCCCCGGGCTGCTCGACCTGGTCCTCCGCTCCGACGACGCCGGCTGACGCCTAACGCCCAGCTAGGTGCATCAGCCCACCACGATGGAACAGGCGGCGACCAGAGAACAGGTGGCGACCACTGAGCAGGTGGCGTGTGCCGGGCCGGTGGTCACGGCCGCGGGTTCGTGCGGCGCCACCGTGGGCGTGCGTCCTGGCCACGGCGTCCGGCGACGGAGGCGCAGCGCGGGCACTGGCGCCGCACCCGGTCCGCCGCGCCGCCGGACTCCGGGAAGGTGTCGGGCCAGGTGACGTGCGGGAAGCGGGTCAGCTGGGAGCGGCTGAGGGACAGCCCGCAGACGGTCTCGTTCCGGCCCGGCTCCCAGGCGTGCACCTCGCCGGCGGGCAGGCGGCGGCGTCCCTCCTCCTCGTCGGTCCACTGTCCCGACGCGGCGACGGCGTACTGCTTGACGCGTGCCACGGCGCGCACCGCCGGTCAGCCGGCCGCATGGTCGACGCGCAGCCGTACCTGCTCCTCCAGGCGGCGCAGACTGGCGTCCAAGGCGTCGCGGACGATCTGCTCGCCGGGGTCGTGGCTGTCGTCGAAGAACGACAGGTGCACCGTCACCTCACTGGCTCCGGCGTCGATGCCGGCGACCTGGAGCCATCCGGCGTAACTCCCCTGCTCCCGGGTGCCCCACTCGAGCCGCATCTGGTCGCGCTGGGCACGCAACAGAGCCGAGGTGTCCTCGTCGGTGCGGTCCTCGTGCACGGTGACGGCGGGCAGTTCCTCGGCCTCCACGTGCAGGGCCTCCGGCAGCCAGGTGTCCAGCTGGTCGATGTTCGCGGCCTGGTCGAAGACGTGCTCGGGCTGTGCGGGCATCGTGCGTGAACGTTCGTACTCGGTCATCACGTGTACCGCCTCGCCTCGGGGGTCGTACTGCGGAACGCGTTCCCGGCCTGCCCGCACGTAATCCTCCGGCGGGGACACCGCCGTCGCCGACCGGGACATGGTCGGGGCCGTCCCGGCGATGTCACCGGGCGCAGCCGACGTCCAGCACTTCGATCACGTCACCATGGCGGGTGTACACGAGCCAGCACCAGTCGCCGAACACCGCGGCCAGATCCGAGACCCGCGCCTCCTGGTCGGCGGCCACGGCACTGATCAGCGCGATGATCTCCTCGTGCACCTCGTACGGGACCTCGAACAGTACGTTGGCCGCCCGTTGGATCATTTCCACTTTCATGTCGCCCCCCGCGGACGAGCAGGAGCAGCGGGGATGTGGAGCCGGGGCGCCCCGCCGGGGTGTGTGGCGCCTACAGGTTCCCCGACCAGGATAGGTGCACCGCACGCGCTGTGCGGATCTTGGGAGGAGCCGGGGCGCCGCTCACGCCGCGTTCCCGGTCGCCCGGTCGTGGAGTGTCGGCCCCGGGACCGTACCGGGGCCGACACGTCGAAGAGGCCACGCCGCGTGCGCGGGGGCCCGGTCTGTCAGGGGTGGCCGGTGAGGTAGCCGCCCATGGAGGTGAAGTACTCGGTCGCCCCCAACTCCCGTCCGTCCTCCGTCCGCACCCGCGTGATGGCCAGGCCGTGGTTGCGGCCGGTCCGGGCGTCGGCCCCGGCGACGATCACCACGCCGTCGCCCTCGCGGTAGAAGACCCGGCCGGGTGTCCCGCCGTAGCGGCCCTTCGACACCACCGCGGAGAGGACCTCCAGGCGCTTGCCCCGGTGGAAGGTGAAGGCGCTCGGGTAGGGGGCGGACTGTGCGCGTACGAGGCGCTCCAGGTCCTCGGCGGGCCAGGTCCAGTCGATGCGGCTGTCCTCGACGGACCGCTTGTGGAAGAAGCTGGCCTGGGAGCGGTCCTGCTTGGTGAACTCGGTCCGTCCCGAGGCGATCAGCCCGAGGGCGCCGGTGGTGACGGGGGCGATGAGGTCGACGGTCTTGTGGAAGAGATCGGTCGCCGTGTCCGTCGGCCCGACCGGGACGGCCTGCTGGAGGACGATGTCACCGGCGTCGAGTTCCTCGTCCATGAGGTGCGCGGTGACGCCCACTTCGGACTCGCCGTTGATGAGGGCCCAGATCAGGGGGGAGAAGCCGGCGTACTTCGGCAGGAGCGAGTCGTGGACGTTCAGCGTGCCGTGGCGCGGAAGGCCGTAGATGCGCGGGGGGATCCAGGTGCGCCAGTTGTTGGCGACGATGATGTCCGGGTCGGCGTCCTTGAGACGCTCGAAGAGCTCCTCGTCGTCGGGCCGGTTGCGCAGCAGGACGGGAATGCCGTGCTCCTCGGCCAGATCGGCGACCGAGTCGCTCCAGATCCTCTCGTACACGTGCTCGCTCTTGGGGTGCGTCACGACCATCACCACGTCGTGCTCGGAGTCCAGGAGGGCCTGCAGTGTGCGGTGGCCCCAGGTCTGATAGCCGAACATGACGACCCGCATGGGGTTCCTCCTCTGGGCAGGGAATGGCCGCCGCCAAGTAAAGCAAGGCTTACCTAAGGTTGCAATGGCGCACGCAGGAACGGATCTTGACGCTCCGTCAAATGTCGTCGTCCGTCAGATGTCCGTTTCGCCCCATCGACAGGCTCACAGGATAAGCTTAGGCTTCCCTAAGTTCTGCGGGTTCGCGGCAGCGTGCCCTTCTCCCGTACTTCCAGCGCCCGACAAGGGCTGCCCCGCACGATGGGAGTGACATGTCACAGGACCATCCTGGCGACGCATCTCTGGTACGCGACCTCATCGGCATCGGCTTCGGACCGTCCAACGTGGCCATGGCGATCGCACTCAGCGAGCACAACGCGCGCGTCGGCAGGCAGGAGGCGATCGACGCCCACTTCTTCGAGCAGCAGCCGCGGTTCGGCTGGCACCGGGGGATGCTGATCGACGACGCGACCATGCAGGTGTCCTTTCTCAAGGACCTGGTGACGCTCCGGAACCCGGCCAGCGAGTTCAGCTTCCTCTGCTACCTGAAGAACAAGGGACGGCTGATCGACTTCATCAACCACAAGAACCTCTTCCCGCTGCGGGTGGAGTTCCACGAGTACTTCGAGTGGGCCGCGGCCAAGGTCGAGGACATGGTCTCCTACGGCCACGAGGTCGTCGGCGTCGCGCCCGTCGTCCGTGACGGCGCCGTGGAGCACCTGGAGGTGACCGTCCGCTCGGGGGAGGGCCTCGTGGTCCACCGCGCCCGCAACCTCGTCATCGGCACGGGGCTGCGTCCCCTCATGCCGGAGGGCGTGGAGCGCGGCGACCGTGTCTGGCACAACTCCGAACTGCTGGCGAGGGTCGACGCGTTGGAGGGCACCTCGCCCTCCCGGTTCATCGTCGTGGGCGCGGGGCAGAGCGCCGCCGAGAACGTCGCCTACCTGCACCGCCGTTTTCCGCAGGCCGAGGTCTGCGCCGTCTTCTCCCGCTACGGCTACAGCCCGGCCGACGACAGCGCCTTCGCCAACCGGATCTTCGACCCGGCGGCGGTCGACGAGTACTTCGCCGCGCCCGAGAGCGTGAAACGCCGGCTGATGGACTACCACGGCAACACCAACTACTCCGTGGTGGACATCGACCTGATCGACGACCTGTACCGGCAGATGTACCAGGAGAAGGTCCTCGGCACCGAGCGGCTGCGCTTCCTCAACGTGTCCCGGCTCGCCGACGTCAAGGAGACGCCGGACAAGGTCCGCGCCACCGTGAGGTCCCTGGTCACCGGGGAGGAGACGACCCTGGACGCGGACGTCGTGGTCCTCGCCACCGGATACAGCCCCGCCGACCCGCTCGGCCTGCTCGGCGAAGTCGCGGATCACTGCCTCCGCGACGACCAGGGCCGCGTCCGCGTCGAACGGGACTACCGCATCGTGACCGAGCCCGGCCTGCGGTGCGGCATCTACCTGCAGGGTGGGACGGAGCACACGCACGGCATCACGTCGTCGCTGCTCTCCAACACCGCCATCAGGGTCGGTGAGATCCTCGAGTCGCTCCTCGGCCGGGGCGTCAAGTCCGCTTCCGACGAGGCCCGGCCGGTCGCCGACGGAATCGGCAGCACCGCTCGCTAGCCCCCGGTTCAGCGGATCGCACCATACTGCCGCGCCCGGCCTGGTGGTATGGCACCCGGCAGGCGCGGCGACGCTGTGCGCAACCCCGTGAAAGGAACATCCGTGTCCACTGGTACGCGTCCTGTGCCGGCGGGGTTCGCCAGCCCCTCGCTCCCCGGTCGAGCACGGGTACGGCAACACGACGACCCTGCGGGAGCCGCGGCGGGCGGTCACGCCGGACCGGCGCACGACGCCGGCGCCGGCCGGGCCGGGCAGCGCTCCGGTGCCGTTCCCGGGCGTCAGGAGCCCCGTCGGCCGAACCGCCCCACCGGATCAAAGGGATAACGTACGTCGACATGGGCATGACTGCAGTGGAGCGCCCCGCGCCCAGGGGCTCAACGGAGGCCCGGCGACGGCGGGTTGGGGGTCTGGGCACGCTTGTGGTGACCCTCGTCGCGGTGGCGGCCCTCTCGTTGGCCGTCGGTGCGCGCGCGCTGAGTCCCGCCGAGGTGTGGCACGGGCTGTTCGCGGCGCCGGACCCCGACCAGAGGCTCACCGAGATCAGGCTCATCGTGCAGACCGTCCGGGTGCCCCGGACCGTGCTCGCGATCGTGGCGGGCGTCGCGCTGGGCATCGGCGGAGCGTTGATCCAGGGGTACACGCGCAACCCGATCGCCGACACGGGCCTGCTGGGAGTGAACACCGGCGCCTCGTTCGCCGTGGTGGCGGCGATCTCTCTGTTCGGGTACACCAACCCGTTCCAGTACGTCTGGTTCGCCTTCCTCGGGGCGGCGATCGCCGGTGTCGTGGTGTTCGGGCTGGCGAGCATCGGCCGGGGGGCCGGCAACCCGTTGACGCTCGCCCTGGCCGGGCAAGGGGTCGCCGTGTTCCTGGCGGCGATGACCACGGCGGTCGCGCTGTCGGACAAGGCGGCGCTCAACGCCCTGCGCTTCTGGAACGCGGGTTCCGTGGCCGGTGTCGGCTTCGACGTCATCTGGCCGGTGACCGCCTTCATCGCGGTCGGGCTGGTGCTGGCGCTCACCACACTGCCCGCCATCAATCTGCTCAACCTCGGTGAGGACGTCGCGCGCGGGCTGGGAGTGAACGTCGCGCTGAGCCGGACCGTCGGCATCGTGGCCATCACCCTGCTGGCGGGCGCGGCGACGGCCGCCTGCGGCCCCATCGCGTTTCTCGGGCTCATGGTGGCCCACGTGGCCCGGTATCTGACCGGGCCGGACTATCGCTGGCTGGTGCCGTACGCGGGCCTGCTCGGAGCTGTCGTCCTCCTGGTCTGCGACATCGTCGGGCGCCTGGTGGTACGGCCGAGCGAGTTGGACGCGGGCGTCGTCGTCGCCCTCCTCGGCGCCCCGTTCTTCGCGATTCTGGTGTGGCGCGGAAAGTTCAGGAACGCATGAACGGGACAGATGTGAAGCCGGCGGTGGCGCCGGGTGTGCGACTCGGCCGCGTGTCGTTCGTGTGGCGGCCCTGGATGGTGTGCGTCACGCTGTTGCTCGCGACGGCGACCTTCCTGGTGTTCTGCCTGTCCATCGGCGTCGGGGACTTCCCCATCGGCCTGCCCCAGGTGATCGCCACGATCTTCGGCCGGGGCGAGCAGGTCGACGAGTTCGTGATCATGGATTTGCGGATGCCGCGTGCCCTGGCCGGGCTCGTCGTGGGGATCGCGCTGGGGGTGTCCGGGGCGATCACCCAGTCGATCGCCCGAAATCCCCTGGCCAGCCCGGACATTCTGGGAATCACCAGCGGTGCGAGCGCGGTCTCGGTGTTCCTGGTGACGGTCTCGGGCGGAACCGCCGCGGCGATCGTCGACGCCGTGGGCCTGTCCGCGGCGGCGCTCGCGGGCGGTCTCGGCACGGGTCTCCTGGTGTACTTCCTGGCGTGGCGGCGCGGAGTCGACGGCTTCCGCCTCATCCTCATCGGCATCTCGGTGAGTGCCGTGATGGAGGCGCTCACGACCTGGCTGCTGGTCACCGCCGACATCAGGGACGTGGCCCGGGCCCAGGCGTGGCTGGTCGGCTCGCTGGACGACCGCTCGTGGGACGAGGTCTCCGTGGCGCTCTGGGGCACGCTCGTCCTCCTGGTCGTCGTGTCCGGTGTCGCCTTCCAGTTCAGGCCGATGCACTTCGGCGACGAGATCGCCGCGGGCCTGGGCGTCCGGTACGCGACGGTGCGGGCGGTCATGCTGCTGTGCGCGGTGCTGCTGGCCGGTGTGGCGGTGAGCGCGGCGGGCCCGGTGCCGTTCGTCGCGCTGGTGGCGCCGCAGGTGGCGATGCGGCTGGTGAGGTGCCCGACGCCCCCGATGGCCGCCTCGGCGGTGGTGGGGGCGTTGCTGCTGATCGGCTCGGACCTGGTCGCGCGCACGGCACTGCCGATCACGCTTCCGGTCGGCGTGGTCACCGCCGCGATCGGCGGCCCCTTCCTCGTCTACCTGCTGGTGCGGGCGAACCTCAGATAGCTGGTACAAAAGTTAGGCACACCTAAATAAAAGGGGGGCCTCGTGGTCGCTCAGCACATGACCGGGACCAAGTCCGGGACCACATCCGGGACCGAATCCGGGACCGACGACGTCTCACGACTGGTAGCCAGGGGCGTCACGGTCGGGTACGGCGGACGGGTCGTCATCGACGATCTGGACGTGGCGATCCCGCCAGGGGTGATCACCACGATCATCGGTCCCAACGGCTGTGGAAAGTCGACCCTGTTGCGGACCCTGTCGCGGCTGCTCAAGCCGGCCAGGGGGACGGTCGTGCTGGACGGCGAGGACATCGGCAGGCTCAGGACCAGGGACGTGGCGAAGAAGCTCGGCCTGCTGCCGCAGGCGCCGGTCGCGCCGGAGGGGCTGACGGTGGCCGACCTGGTCGCCAGGGGCCGTCACCCGCACCAGAGTTGGCTGCGGCAGTGGTCGTCGGACGACGCCGCCGTCGTGGAACGCGCGCTGGCCATGACCGGGGTCTCCGACCTGGCCGACCGCCCGGTCGACGCGCTGTCGGGCGGACAGCGTCAGCGCGTGTGGATCTCGATGACGCTGGCTCAGGGCACCGACCTGCTGCTCCTGGACGAGCCGACCACCTATCTGGACCTGGCGCACGCGATCGACGTGCTCGACCTGGTGGACGACCTGCACGAGTCCGGATGCACCGTGGTCATGGTGCTGCACGACCTCAACCTGGCCACGCGGTACAGCGACAACCTCATCGTGATGCGGGCGGGGTCGATCCTGGCGCAGGGGCACCCGCGTGACGTCATCACCGCGGAGCTGCTGCGTGAGGCGTTCGGACTGCGCGCCCAGGTGATCGCGGACCCGGTGGGCGACCGGCCGCTCATCGTGCCGATCGGTCGCACGCATGTCCAGCCCGAACTCCCCAGCCCAAAAAGGTAGTTAGGCTAGGCTTACCTCATTTTTGTGGGTAGGGTTTGCGTGCCCTTAGAACGAGGCGCAGCGGACAGTGCGAGAGCAAGGGATTGCGGATGCTCCTCCATCGAACGACCCTCATGAGGCCCTGGCGGCGGATCGCGACGATGCTGTCGGCCGCGACCCTCGGCGTGGGGCTCCTCGCCGGATGCGGTTCCGACTCGGCGGACGACGACAAGTCGGCTGACAACGCCTCGGCTTCCGCCGCCGGCGTCTTCCCGGTCACGGTGGAGCACGCCTTCGGATCCACGAAGATCGCCAAGGCTCCCCAGCGGGTCGTCTCCGTCGGCTACACGGACGACCAGACCATCCTGGCGTTCGGCATCAAGCCGGTCGGCATGGTCGACCAGTACCCGAACCCCGCGGGCCAGACCCCCGACATCAACACCCAGTGGCCCTGGGTGAAGGAGAAGTGGGGCGACACCCAGCCCGAGGTCATCATGAAGAACGGTGACTCCGGCCCCAACTACGAGAAGATCGCCGCCCTGCGGCCGGACCTGATCATCGCGGTGTACTCCGAGATCGACCAGGCCGCCTACGACAAGCTCTCCAAGATCGCCCCGACGGTGGGCCGCACCAAGACCGAGAAGGAGCCCTTCAGCGCGCCCTGGCAGGACAACGCGCTGCACATCGCCAAGGCCCTCGGCAAGGCCGAGGAAGGCCAGAAGATGGTGGCCGACATCCAGGGCCGGCTGGACGCGGCCAAGAAGGGGCACCCCGAGCTCGCGAACCAGACCGCCGTCGCGCTGTCCTGGTACAAGGACTCGGTGGCGCCGTTCACCTCCACCGACGTGCGCGGACGGCTGGTGACGGGCATCGGCTTCAAGTACCAGACCGAGATCGACAAGATCGCGGACGGCAGCTTCTACACCACGCTCTCCCCCGAGCGCATCGACCTGGTCGACGTCGACCGCATCTTCGTCATCAACGACAAGGCGGACACGGACGCGCTGAAGAAGTTCGAGCTGTTCGCCAACCTGGACGCCGTGAAGAACGGCAAGGTGTCGTACCTGCTGGACAGCGAGGGCCCGGCGGTGGGCGCGGCCATCTCCCAGGGCACCCTGCTGTCCATGCCGTACGCGATCGACGAGCTCGTCAAGTCGGTCGAGTAGGTGTGAGCACGACCGACACGCGCGTCGCCCCGGCCGTCCTGCACACGGCGACCGGCCGCGAGGCCACCCGATGGGTCGCGGCGCACTGCCGCGAGGTGCCATGGCTGACGGTCGCCACCGTGCTCACCACGGTGGCCGGGGCTGCACTCCAGGTACTCCCGGTGCTCCTGCTCGGCCGGGTGGTCGACGGGGTCGTCGGGGGCGAACCGCGCTCGGTCCTGGTCACGGTCGGGGCTTTGATGGGGGCCGCCGCGCTGCTCGGCGCGGCGGCCACCGCGGCGTCGACCTACCTGATCGGGCGGCTGGGCGCGGATCTCCTCGCGCGGCTGCGGGAAGGCGCCGTGCGGGCGGTGCTGGGCATGCCGAGCGCACGGATCGAGCAGGTCGGCCGGGGGGACGTGCTGTCCCGGGTCGGCGACGACGTGGCCGTCGTCTCCAAGGGCATCCGCATGGCCATCCCGACGGTGTTCTCGGCGGGAGTGCTGGTCGTCATCGCCACGGTCGGGATGTTCGGACTTGACTGGCGGCTCGGTCTGGCGGGCGCCGGCGCGCTGCCCGCGTACGCGCTGGCCCTGCGCTGGTATCTCCCCCGGTCCGCCCCGCTCTACCGGAAGCAGCGTGCGGCCCAGGCCGACCGTGCGCAGGCGTTGATCAGCGGCCTGAACGGCATCGACACGGTCCGTGCGTACCGCCTCGAGAACGCCTTCCGCGAGAAGGTCACCAGCGAGTCGTGGCGGGTGCGCAACCTCGGCATCGAGGTGTTCCGGTTCTTCGGCCGCTTCGTCGGCAGGGAGAACCGCGCCGAGTTCATCGGTCTGGTCCTCATCCTCGTGGTGGGGTACGCCCTGCTGGAGGCCGATGCGGCCAGCCTGGGCGAGGTGTCGGCGGCCCCGCTGCTGTTCCACCGGCTGTTCACCCCGCTGGGCCTGATCATGTTCACCTTCGACGAGGCGCAGAAGTCGGGCGCGAGCCTGACCCGGCTGGTCGGGGTGCTGGGGGAGTCCGCCGAGGAACGGCTGGTGGGCGACGCGGCCGCCGCGTCGGTGGACGCCGCGTCGTACCCGGTGACCGTGCGGGGGCTGACGTTCCGTTACCCCGGCACCGACGAACCGGTCCTCCGGGACGTCGACCTGACGATTCCGGGCGGCGGTTCGCTCGCGCTGGTGGGGGCGACGGGCGCGGGCAAGACGACCCTGGCCGCGCTGATCGCGGGCATCGGGACACCGCAGGCCGGGTCGGTGCGCGTCGGGCCGACCGACCTCGCCGGTCTGGACGAGGCCGGGGCGCGGGCCTTGGTGAGCATCCTGACCCAGGAGACACACGTGTTCTCCGGCCCGCTCGCCGACGACCTGCGGCTGGCCGCGCCGGAAGCGACCGACGCCGAACTGCGGGACGCCTTGCGCACGGTCGGCGCCGACGAGTGGGTCGACGCGCTGCCCGACGGGCTGTACACCCCGGTCGGCGAGGGCGGCGAACGCCTGGACGTCACCAAGGTCGCCCAGATCGCCCTGGCCCGGCTGGTGCTGCGCCGGTCGCCGGTGGTGGTGCTCGACGAGTCGACCGCGGAGGCCGGCAGCGAGGGCGCCGCCGAGCTGGAGCGGGCCGTGCTGGCGGCCTGCTCGGGCCGGACCACCCTGTTCGTGGCACACCGGCTGACCCAGGCGATGGCGGCGGACCGCATCGCCGTGCTGGACGCCGGACGCGTCGTGGAGCAGGGAACCCACGAGGAGTTGGTGGCCCTGGGCGGCCGGTACGCGCGGCTGTGGCGCGCTTGGCGAGAGGGTAGTTAGGTAGGCCTAACTTAGGTTAGGCTCACTTTCATTCCTTGGAAGGGTGCTGATTCTTCGATGATGGAACCGAGCGCTCGTCACATACTGCTTTCTCCCCAGCGCCTGGCCGACGTCCGCCGGCGCGTCGGCGACCACTCCGACCGGGCCATCGCCGAAGCGTGCGCCATCGGCTTGTCCTACTGGGCGACGGGCGGGAGCCCCGACGGCATCGACCTCACCCCCGCCACCCTGTTCGCCGACGTCCTCGCATGGGTCGACAACGGAGGGACGGCGCCCGGTGGTTGGGAGGTCGGCGCGGACGGCCGGAGCATCACCGTCCCGGAAGGCGTCGTGCCGGCCGACGCACAGCTCGCGCTGGACGACCTGGCCGACTTCCCGGACCGGCCCCTCGGCACCATCGCCCCGGCCGACACGGCGGCGAGGCTCGAGGCGCTGGCCGAGTGGAACGACAACCAGGCCGACCGAATCCGCCCGACCCTGGTGGAGATGTTCCGCGAGCAGGCGCGGACCCGGCCGGACGCCGTCGCCGTCGTCGACGAGCGGCGCTCACTGACCTACCGTCAGGCATGCGAGCTGTCCAGCCAGTTGGCCCACCACCTCGTCGAACGAGGACTCAGGGCCGAACAGGTCGTCGGCATCTCGCTGGGCCGCTCCGCCGACATGGTGATCGGGCTGCTCGCCGTGCTCCAGGCCGGGTGCGCGTTCGTGCCCCTCGATCCGCAGTGGCCCGCCGCGCGCCGCGCCGTCGTCATCGAGGACGCACGGGTCGTGGTGCAGCTCAACGACTCGGGCGAACACGATCCGGACGAACCGGAGGCCGTCGCCGTCGACCTCGGCGACTGGCGGTTCGGCTCCTACCCCACCGAGGGGACCGGCGTCACGGTCCACGGCAACGCCCTGGCCTACGTCATCTTCACGTCCGGCTCCACCGGTCGGCCCAAGGGCGCGATGATCCGCCACGAGGCCATCAGCGAACGCCTGCTGTGGCAGGTGAACGAGATCCTCGGCTTCGGCCCCGACGACGCGTCGCTGTTCAAGGCGCCGCTGTCCTTCGACATCTCCGTCAACGAGATCTTCCTGCCGCTGATCAGCGGCGGCAGACTGGTGGTCCTGCGGCCCGGCGGCGAACGCGACCCGCACCACCTGCTGAGCGTCATCGCCGAACAGCGCGTCACCTTCACGTACCTGGTGTCGTCCATGCTGGACGTGCTGCTGGAGATCGCGGGCGACTCCGACCGGCTGGACAGCCTGCGGCACGTGTGGTGCGGCGGCGAGGTGCTGACCCCGGAGCTGTACGAGCGGTTCCGCACCAGGCTCGACATCCCCATGTACCACGGCTACGGCCCCGCCGAGACGACGATCGGCGTCTCGCACGTCATCTACCGGGGCGAGGCGGAACGCCTGTCGACGTCGATCGGCAAGGCCAACCCCAACACCCAGCTGTACGTGCTGGACGACGAACTGCGCCCGGTCCCGGTCGGGGTCGGCGGCGAACTGTACGTGGGGGGCTTCCTCCTGGGACGCGGATACGTCAACGCGCCCGGCCTGACGGCGTCCCGCTTCGTGGCGAACCCCTTCGCGACGGACGGCTCCCGGCTGTACCGGACCGGTGACCTCGCGCGGTTCGCCCCGGACGGGTCGCTGGACTTCCTGGGCCGGGCCGACAACCAGATCAAGATCCGCGGTATGCGGCTGGAGATCGAGGACGTCGAGGTCGGTCTCGCGGAGCACCCCGCGGTACGGCACACCTGCGTCGTCGCGAAGAAGAACACGGCCGGCGGCACCTACCTCGTGGGGTACGTGATCCCGGCCGCCGGAAGCGAGGACCTGCGGGCGGAGTCCGTGAAGGCGTGGGCCGTCGAGCACATGGTGGAGTACATGGTGCCCGCCCACATCGTCGTCATGGACGAGTTCCCGCTCACCGCCAACGGCAAGATCGACCGGCGCGCGCTGCCGGAGCCCACGATCGGGACGGGCTCGGCCGTCCAGCCCACCACCGACAACGAACGGGCCGTGTGCGCGGCGGTCGCGACGGTGCTGCGGCTCGACGAGGTCGGCGTCGACCAGGACTTCTTCCAGCTCGGCGGAGACAGCATCCTGGCGATCTCGCTGCTGAGCGCGCTGCGCGACGCGGGCCTCTACGTGACGGCACGGCAGATCTTCACCCACAGCACCGTGGGGGCGCTGGCGGCGGTGGCGAGCCGTGAGGACACCGCCACGGTCGACCACAGGGACGTCCCGACCGGTTCCGTCGTGGGATCGCCCATCGTGCAGTGGCTCGGCGAGACGACGGACGCGATCGACGGCTTCGTGCAGTCGGTGGTGCTGAACACCCCGGCGGACCTGACCGCCGACGCCCTCCACGAGATCCTCGGCGCCGTGGTCGGCCGGCACCACATGCTGCGCGCCAGGCTGGTGCGCGGCGACCGCTGGAGCTTCGACATCCCGGAGGCGGACCAGGCCTTTCCGTGGTGGCAGGAGAGCGATCGGCCGCTCGACGAGTGCGTCGCGCTCGCCACCGACGGCCTGGACCCCGACAACGGCGTGATGCTGCGCGCGGTATGGCGCCGCGAGGCACGGCAGCTGATCCTGGTCGCACACCACGTGGTGATCGACGGCGTGTCCTGGCGGGTCCTCATGGACGACCTGGCCACCGCATGGCGGCAGTTCGCCTCGGGCGCGCCGATCGAGTTGCCCCCGGTGGGCACGTCGTTCCGGCGCTGGACCCAGATGCTGGAGCGCGCGGCGTTCGACGCGGACAGTTCCTACCACCGGCGCCCGCTGCCGGGAGAGGACCGACTCGTCGGCCGACGCGCGCTGTCCGAAACCGACACCGTCGCGAGGGAGCGACTGCGGACCGTCTCGGTCGGACCCGAGACAACGGCCGCGCTGCTGGGCGAGACACCCGCGAAGTTCCACGCGGGCGTCAACGACGTCCTGATGACCGCGCTCGCCGTCACCCTCGCACGGTGGCGCCGCGACCTCGGCCAGGACCAGACGTTCGCGCACATCGAACTCGAGGGCCACGGCCGCGAAGCACGGTTCGTGGCGGCCTCCGCCGGATTCGAGCCCGAACTGTCGCGGACCGTCGGCTGGTTCACCACCCTGTTCCCGGTGATCGTCGACCCGGGCCCGGCGGCCGACTTCACCGCACCCGCATACCTGGCCGCCGCGCTCAAGGCGGTCAAGGAAGACCTGGCCCAGGTGCCGGACAACGGCGTCTCCTACGGCGCCCTGCGGTACCTGACCCACACCGGGTTCGACGCCCCCGCGCCCCACGTGCTCTTCAACTACCTGGGCCGCTACGACGCGGGCGCGTCCGGAGACTGGCAACTCGCCCGCACCACGGGGCAACTGGGCGAGAAGCGCGACCCGCGGATGCGCCTGCCGCGCGCCCTGGAGTTCAACGCGATCGCCGAACCCGCCTCGACCGGCGGCGAGTACGAACTGGTCACCACCATCTCCTGGCCCGACGGGATGTTCACCGACGAGGACATCACGACCATCGGCGGGTACTTCCGCGCGGCCCTGGCCGGGCTGGCCGCGCTCGACCGGGGCGGCCACTCTCCCAGCGACTTCCCCCTGGTGCCGCTCACGCAGGCCGACGTCGACGCCCTGGACGGCCCGGCGCTGCGGGACATCCTGCCGCTGACCCCGCTGCAGGAGGGCCTGTACTTCCACTCGGTCTTCGACGACGACTCGGCCGGCGCCTACGTCGAGCAGCAACTGCTCACGCTGCACGGCGACGTGGACGCCGACCGGCTCGCGGCCGCGGCCACCCGGCTGCTCACCCTGTACCCAAACCTGGCCGCACGCTTCACGGCCCTCGCCGACGGCCGTGTGGTCTCCGTACTGGAGAGCGGCGTGGAGGCGCCCTTCACCACGCTGGACCGCCCCGGCATCACCGACGAGGAGATACGCGACCTCGCCGAACGGGACCGCCGTGCCGGGTTCGACCTGGCCGCCGGCCCGCTGATGCGGTACACGCTCCTGCGCGCCGGCTCCGGCCGGAACGTCCTGGTGCAGACCGTGCACCACATCATCGCCGACGGCTGGTCGGTGCCGCCGATGCTCCGCGCTCTGCTGGCCGAGTACCACGCGCCGGGGACCGTGTACCCGCTCGGCGGCTTCCCCGACTACGTGCGATGGCTCGCCGGACGCGACGACGACGAGAGCGACCGGGTGTGGCGCGACGAGCTCGCCGGTCTGCCCGGCCCCTCGCTGGTCGCCGCAGGACACACCCCGTCCGACCGGTTCGCCGACACCGCGGTGGAGCCGGGCGACGACGTCGACGCGGCCGTCCGGGCGGCAGGCGTGCCGCTGAGCGTGGCCGTGCACAGCGCCTGGGCGGTGACCCTGGGCGGCATCCTGCACGGCAGGGACGTGGTGTTCGGCTCCACGGTGTCCGGGCGCGACGCCGACGTGCCCGGCATCGAGGACATGGTGGGCCTGTTCATCAACACGATCCCCGTACGCGCCCGCTGGACCGGCACGACCACGGCGCGGGACCTCCTCGCCTCCGTGCGGGAACACCAGAGCGCGGTGCTGCCGCACCAGCACGTCTCGCTGGCCAGGATCGGGCGCCAGGCCGGGGCCGGTTCCCTGTTCGACACCCTGGTGGTGTTCGACGTCGCGACCGATGTGGACGCTCTGCGGCGACCCGGCGACACGCTGGTCATCACGGACATCGTGAACGAGGGCGCCCCGCACTACCCGTTGACCCTGGTGGTGGAACGCACCCTCGACGGCCGGCCGCGCTTCAACCTCGTCTACGACGGCGCACTGCTGCGGGAGGCGGCTGCCCGGGCGATCCTGCGGACGTTCACGCAGACCCTCACCGGCCTGCTCACCCGGCCGGACGCCCTGGTCGACGACCTGGCGCCCGAGGTCGCCCGGAGTCCCGTCCCGATCACCCCGGTGACCTTGGGCGGACTGTTCGACGCCGCCGCGCACCGCGACCCCGCCGCCACCGCCGTCACCCAGTGCGCCCTCGACGGCGGCACCCGGTCACTGACGTACGGCGAACTGGCGGAGGCCAAGAACGAGTTGGCCTCGGCGCTGCGCGCGGCCGGCGTCGGACCGGGCAAGCGGGTCGCCGTGGCCGTCCCGCGCTCCCTCGAGCAGGTCGTCGCCCTCGTCGCGATCGTCACCGCGGGCGGCGCCTACGTGCCGCTGGACCTGGCGTACCCGGACGAACGGCTGGAGTACATCCTGGCCGACGCCGCTCCGCAGGTCGTGCTCGTGGACCGCGCGCAGCAGGACCGCTTCACCGAACTGCTGGCCCGGGCGGGGCTGCCCGCCCGCGTGCTGGTGCAGGGAGAGGAGCGGCCCCTGGGAACCGCCGAGGGCGCCCCCGAGGCCGCTTCCGAGGTCAGCCGGCACGACCCCGCGTACGTGATCTACACGTCCGGATCGACCGGCCGCCCCAAGGGCGTCGTCGTCCCGCACTCCAGTGTGGTGTCGCTGCTCGCGAACACCCGGCCCGACATGGACTTCGGCCCGCAGGACGTATGGGTCCAGTTCCACTCCTACTCCTTCGACTTCGCGGTCTGGGAGCTGTGGGGCGCGCTGGCGCACGGCGGTGAGCTGCTGGTGCCGGAGTACGGACTGACCCGCTCACCGGTCGACTTCCACCGGCTGGTCCGCGAGCGCGGGGTCACCGTGCTCAACCAGACACCGTCGGCGTTCTACCAGTTCATCGAGGCCGACCGGCACGCCGGCGAGCCGCTGCCCGCACTGCGCCGGATCATCTTCGGAGGCGAGGCGCTGGATCTCGGGCGGCTGCGCGGCTGGGTCGAGCGGCACGGCACCGCATCGCCCGAACTGGTCAACATGTACGGCATCACCGAGACCACCGTCCACGTCACCCACCGGGTGCTGACGGACGAGGACTTCCGCTCCGGCGACGACGTCAGCCCGATCGGCGGTCCGATCCCCGGCCTGGTCACCTACCTGCTCGACGAGAGGCTCCGGCCGGTGCCGCCGGGCCGGGTGGGCGCCATCTACGTCGCCGGCGACCAGGTGTCGCTCGGCTACCTGGGCAGGCCGGGGCTCACCGCGGGCCGGTTCGTGGCGAACCCGTTCACGAACGACGGCTCCCGCATGTACCACACCGGCGACCTCGCCCTCCGCACACTCGACGGTGAGCTGGAGTTCACCGGCCGCGCCGACGACCAGGTGCAGCTCAAGGGCTTCCGCATCGAGCTCGGCGAGGTCGAGTCCGCGCTCAGGGAGGTCGACGGCGTGGTCGACGTGGCCGTCACCGTGGCGGACAGCGGCGACCACCTGGTCGCGCACGTCGTGGGCCGGGCGCCCGGCGACCTCACCGCCCTGCTGTCCGCGAAGCTGCCCGCGCACATGGTGCCGGGGCGGGTGCTGACGGTCGACGCGCTGCCGCTGACGGTCAACGGGAAGCTGGACCGGAAGGCTCTGGCCGCACGTGCCGCACGTGCCGCACAGGACGACATCCCTGTGACCACGAGTGACTCCGTGCTCACCGCACTGGTCGACATCTTCACCGACACGCTGCCCGGCTCGGCCGTCGACGCCGGCACCGACTTCTTCCGGGCCGGCGGCGACAGCATCGTCGCCATCACCGTGGTCAACCGGGCCAGGGCGCTCGGCCTCGCGATCGCGCCCCGGGACGTGTTCCTGTTCAGGACGCCGCGCGCGCTCGCCGAGCACCTGGGAAGGCACACACCGCAGGCCGCGGCGTCCGCTCCCGCACCCGCCCGCCCCGAGGACGGCCCGCTCGCACCGACGCCGATCATCCTGCGCCGGCGCGAACTGGGCGGCTCCCTCACCCGGTTCGCGCAGGCCCGGACGCTCGTGGCCCCCGAGGGCACCGCGTTCGCCGACGCCGAGCGCGCCGCGAACGCCGTCGTGGCCGCGCACCCGGTCCTCCGGCTCCGGCTGCGCGTCGAGCACGGGGTGTGGGCCCTGCGCACCGAACCCGCCCGCGAGGTCACCGTCGTACGGGCGGACACGACCGACGCTACGGCCGTGGCGAACGAAGCCGCCGGACGACTCGACCCCGAGTCCGGGGACGTCGTCGCGTTCGCGTGGCTGGAGGCGAGCCGGACCCTCGTGGTCACCGTGCACCACCTCGCCGTCGACTCGGTGTCCTGGCTGGTCCTGCTGGACGACCTGGCCTGCGCCCTGCGCGGAGAGCCCCTGGCACCGCCGACCACGTCGTACGCCGAGTACGCCGAAGCGCTGGCGCTCCGGTCCACCCAGGACGTCGACGACGTCGGCCACTGGATCACGACACTTCAGGCGCCCGGACTCCTCCCGGCGATCGGGGAGCTGCGCGAGACCACCGTCGTGCTCCCACCCGAGGTGAGCGACCGCGTGACGCGTACCGCGCCCGCCGCACTCGGCGTCGGTCTCACCGAGCTGCTGTGCGGCGCGCTGCGCACCGCGCTGACCCGCGTCCAGCCGTCACCCACCGATCTCGCGATCGAACTGGAGCGGCACGGCCGGGTCCCCGTCCTCGAGCACCACGACTACACCCGCACGGTCGGCTGGTTCACCGCCATCGCGCCCGTGCGGCTCACCGCGCACACCGACCCCGTCGCCGCGGCGCGCGAGGTCGCCGCACGCCAGCCGGACGAGTGCGGGCACGTCGCCTACGGCCGGCTCCGGTACCTCAACCCGCAGACGGCCCCGCTGCTGACCGCCCGCCCACAGGTGCTGTTCAACTACCTCGGCCGGGGCAGCGAGTCCCAGGCACTCCACATCACCGCCGGCGACCAGGGCAGCCCGTACGCCGTCGAGGTCAACGCGTGGCTCGACGCGGACACCGGGAGCCTGCACGCCGAGTTCATCCTCGCCGAGGGCATCCCCGACGAGATCACCCGGCACTGGCGGAGCGCCCTGGAACGCATCGCGGACGCCTCCGCGACCGCCGAGCGCACCGCACCGGTCACACCGCTCCAGCGGGGCCTGTTCTTCCAGGCCCAGATGGCGGGCTCCGCGGGGCACTACGTCGCCCAGAGCTGGTTCACCTTCGACCGGCGCCTGGACACCGACGCGCTGGCGGAGGCGATGGCGTACGTGATCGCCCGGCACCCGGTCGTCGGCGCCGGCTTCACCACCGACGACGACGGGAACCCCGTCCAGGTCCTCTCCGCGGGCCGCCGGGGCGACGTCCGCACCGTCCGGCTGTCGACCGACGCGGAGGTCGAGGCGCTGCGCGCCCGGGACCGCGACACCGGGTTCGACCCCGGTGAGCCGCCGCTGATCCGGACGACCGTGGTCCGTCTGCCCGACGACCGCGACGGCCTGCTGCTGAGCTACCACCTGCTGCTGTGGGACGGCTGGTCCCGCGAGATCGTCCTGCGGGACCTGTTCGACGCCTATGAGGCCGTCCTGGCGGGCGAGTCGCTCGACCCGGCCCCGGCCACGCCGAGCTTCGAGGACCACGCCCGCGCGCTCGCCGCAAAGGACTCCGCCGCGTCGGAACGCTTCTGGGCGCAGCACCTGGCCGGCCTCCCCGGTCCGACGCTGCTCGCCGGCCCGGCGCCGGCCCTCTCCGACGAACTGCCGCGCGCGCTCGTGCACACGCTGTCGGCCGAACGGTCGGACCTGCTGCGGGACGCGGCCAGGACGCACGGCGTCACGCTGAACTCGGTGCTGACCGGTGCGTTCGGCCTCCTGCTGGGCGCCCACACGGGCCGCGGTGACGCCGTCTTCGGCGTGACCGTGTCCGGCCGGGAGGGCGAGGGCCTGGACGGCATCGTCGGCGTTCTGCTCAACACCGTGCCCCTGTGGACGCGGGCACGGCCGGACGACTCGGTCCGGGAGTACCTGTCGGCCGTGCAGGCGGCCAGGGTCGAGGCGATGGAGCACGAACACCTCGGGCTCGGCGAGATCCAGCGGGCCAGCGGGCACGACACCCTGTTCGACAACCTGTTCGTGCTCCAGAACTTTTTGGACCTCGACGCGTTGGCCGAGATGAACGCCCGGCACGGCATCACCTCGGTCAAGGCCGACGACTCCACCCACTATCCCTTCACCTGGGTCGTCACGCCCGGCGACCGGCTCACGGTCAAGCTGGAGTACCGCGACGGCGACACCGGGAACGCCCGTCGTCTCCTCGACGACTACCTGGGCGTGCTCGAAGACCTGGCCCGGTCGACCGGGCCGATGGGCGCGCTGCGGGGGCTGGGGCAGGAGCCCGAGCCCGCCGAACGCACGGACGTCGGGACGGACACGGTGGTCGACCGGTTCGACCGGGCGGCGGATCGTGACCCGGGGCGGGTGGCGCTCGTCGCCCACGGCTCGACCATGACCTTCGCCCGGCTCCGGGACCGCAGCCGCGCGGTGGCGGGCGTGCTCGCCGCCCGTGGCATCGGCCCCGAGACGACCGTGGGTCTCGCGATCCCGCGCTCCCTCGACTCGATCGTGGCGCTGTTCGCCGTACTGCGCGTCGGTGCCGCGTACGTGCCGCTGGAGCTGGACCACCCGGACGAGCGGATCGCGTCGATCGTCGAGGACGCCCGCCCGGAGGTGATCCTCACCGTGAGCTCCGTGTCGCCGCGGCTGGCCTCGCTCACCGGCGACCTGATCGAGCTGGACCGCCCGCTGCCCGAGGCCGAGCCGTTCGTCACGTTCGCGCCCGACGACCCGAACCGTCTGCGGCACCCCGCGTACACGATCTACACCTCCGGATCGACCGGGAAGCCCAAGGGTGTGGTGACCGAGTACGCAGGGCTCACCAACATGCTGGTCAACCATCAGCGGCGGATCTTCGAACCGGTGCTGGCGGACCACGGCCACCGGGTCTTCCGCATCGCCCACACCGTGTCGTTCGCGTTCGACATGTCGTGGGAGGAGCTGCTGTGGCTCGCCGACGGCCACGAAGTGCACATCTGCGACGAGGAGTTGCGCCGTGACGCGCCCCGGCTCGTCGAGTACTGCCTCGAGCACGGGATCGACGTCGTCAACGTGACCCCGACCTACGCGCAGCAGCTGGTGGCCGAGGGCCTGCTGGACGACCCGGAACGGCGCCCGGCGCTGGTGCTGCTGGGCGGCGAGGCCGTCACCCCGACCCTGTGGCAGCGGCTCGCCGAGACCGAGGGGACGGTCGGCTACAACCTGTACGGGCCCACCGAGTACACCATCAACACCCTCGGCGTCGGCACCTTCGAGTGCGCTGACCCTGTGGTGGGCGTGGCCATCGACAACACCGACGTGTACGTGCTGGACCCGTGGCTGCGGCCCCTGCCGGACGGGGTTCCCGGCGAGCTGTACGTGGCGGGCGTCGGCATCGCGCGCGGCTATCTCGGGCAGCCCGCCCAGACCGCGCACCGCTTCGTCGCGTGCCCGTTCGGCGCACCCGGCGAGCGCATGTACCGCACCGGCGACCTGGTGGTCCGCCGGCCCGACGGGAACCTGATGTACCTGGGCCGCACCGACCAGCAGGTCAAGATCCGCGGGCACCGGGTAGAACTCGGCGAGGTCGAGGCCGTGTTCGCGGCGCACCCGGCCGTGCGCTTCGTCGCCGCGGTCGCCCAGCCCGACCCGCAGGTCGACGGCGCGTACCGGCTGGCCGCCTATCTGGTGCTGGAGGGCGCGGAACTGGCGGCCGTGGCCGCCGAAGTGGGCGCCGGCCTGCCGGACTTCCTGCGGCCGACGCACTACGCCCAGGTCGACAGCATCCCCCTGACGGTGAACGGGAAGGCTGACACGAAGGCGCTGCCGGAGGCCAAGCCGCTCGGCGCGTTGACGACGGCGGGGGAGCGCGGCCCGGAGACCGAGACCGAGACCGTGGTGTGCGAGTTCTTCGCCGAGGCACTGGACCTGGACGACGACGAGGTGAGCGCGGTGAGCGACTTCGTGTCCCTGGGAGGACACTCCATGCTGGCGGTGCGGCTGATCGGGCTGCTCCGCCGGGAGTACGGTCCCGTGATCACGATCCGCGATCTGTTCACCCTGCGAACCCCGGAAGCGATTGCCCGCCACCTCGATGACAACTCCTGACACGCAGCGGACCCGCTCGGGGTCCGACATCCTCCGCACCGCACTGCGCCGCAATGTCGGCGCCATGGCCTCGGGCACCGTCCTCATGGGCCTGTACCAGGCGGGCGAGACGGCCTTTCCCATCGCGCTCGGCCTGATCGTCGAACACACGATGCGGGACCGCAGCCTCGGATCGCTCGGCCTGTCGATCGCCGCGCTGGCCGTGATCATCACGACGGTGTCGCTGTCGTGGCGGTTCGGGATGCGCGTCCTGCAGAAGGCCAACACGACCGAGGCACATCGCTGGCGGGTGCAGGTGGCCGCCTGCGGACTCCAGCCGGTGGCCAGGGACGTCGACCTGAAGTCCGGCGAGGTGCTGACCATCGCCACCGAGGACGCCGACCAGACCGCCGACATCATCGAGGTGGTGCCGCTGCTGATCAGCTCGCTGGTCGCGGTACTGGTCGCGGCGGTCGCGCTGGGCCTGGCCGACGTGCGGCTCGGTCTGCTGGTGATCGTGGGAACCGTGGCGATCCTGTCGATCCTGAGCGTGATGTCCCGGCGGATCGGCTCCAGCACCCAGGAACAGCAGGCCCGGGTGGCACGGGCGGGCGCCAAGGTCGCCGACCTGATCACCGGACTGCGCCCGCTGCACGGCTTCGGAGGCAACCACCAGGCGTTCCTGTCCTACCGGAGGGTCAGCACGGAGGCCAAGCACCAGGCGATCACCGTCGCCAAGGTGAACGGCGTGTACGCCGGCACCGCCCTGGCCCTCAACGCGGTCCTCGCCGCCGCCGTGACCCTGACGGCGGGGTGGCTCGCGTTCGACGGCCGCATCAACATCGGCGAACTGGTCATGGCCGTGGGGCTGGCGCAGTTCATCATGGAACCGCTCAAGCTGTTCTCGGAGATGCCCAAGTACGTGATGATCGCGCGGGCGTCGGCCGAGCGGATGGCGCTGGTGCTGGCGGCACCGCCGGTGGCGACCCCGGGGACGGAGCGCCCGGCCGCGGGCGGGGACCTCGAGATCGACGGCGTCCGGCACGGGTCCCTGCGCAGGCTGAAGTTCCAGGTGAACGCGGGCGAGTTCGTGGCGATCGCCGCCTACCAGCCGCGTGCCGCGGCCGACCTGGCGTCGATCCTGGCGGTGAGGGTCCCGCCCGAGGCGTACGAGGGGGTGGTCCGGGTGGGCGGGCGGGAGCTCGCCGACCTGTCGATCGAGGCGGTCCGCGAGCACATGCTGGTGAACCCCTACGACGCGGAGATCTTCGCGGGCACCCTCCGCACGAACATCGACCCGTCGGGCACCAGCCGGACGGTTCCGGAGGCCGTCGAGGCGTCCATGCTGACCGACGTCGTCGCCCTCCACCGCGAAGGGCTCAACTACGGCGTCCGCGACCGCGGCGCCAACCTCTCCGGGGGGCAGCGCCAACGGCTGTCGCTGGCCCGCGCCCTGGCCGCCGACACCGACGTCCTCGTCCTGCACGACCCGACGACAGCCGTGGACGCGGTCACCGAGCAGCTCATCGCCCGCAACGTCGCGAAGCTGCGCCGGGGACGCACCACCGTCGTGATCACCAGCAGCCCGGCGCTCCTGGACGCCGCCGACCGTGTCCTCGTCCTGGACGACGGCGTCATCACGGCCGAGGACACCCATCGCAACCTCCTCGCCACCGACGAGGACTACTGCTCGGCGGTGGCTCGCTGACGTGACCTCCCGGCGGCCCGGGGAGCGTTCGGCTCGGCGCCCCCGAGGCCGCCCGGATTTCTTGAGGCCGCGGGGCACCTCCTGGGCCGCCCGGGTTCCCCGAGGCAGCCGGGCGCCCCCCAGGCCGCCCGGGCTCCCCGAGGCCGCTCGGATCCGTCGAGGCCTGGATCAGGCGAGCGCCCAGGCGACGTCCCTGAGCAGGGCCTGCCGCCAGCCCGCCCGATCGTGGCCCGACGCCGAGCGGGAGATCCGGACGGTCGCACCGGCCTGTTCGGTCAAGGCCTCGGTGAGTTCGCAGTGGGGCAGCATCCGTGTCTCGTGCTCCCCGACGTCGAACGCGACCCGCAGACGGGACAGGTCGGGGCGCTCCCGCAGGCGCGCGGCGACGGCGCCTCCGACCGGCCCGCCCAGGGGGTCCGCCAGATCCATGGCGTCCGGCGTCCACCAGAACGACCCCGACTGGCAGGCGACACGGGACACCAGGTCGGGGAACTCCAGTGCCGCGTACAGCGCGCTGAGCCCGCCGAGGCTCTGCCCGGCGACCACCAGCCGGTCCCGGTCGGCGGTGACGCCGCTCTCCGCGACCAGGGGCAGCAGTTCGTCCCGGACCGCCTCCCACAGTTCGGGCCTGCAGGCGAACTCGGCCTTCCTGTCCTTGGCCGGGAGGAAGACGAGGGTGGCGGCGGGCATCTCGCCACTGGCGGCGGCCGAGTCGAACGCGGTCACGGCCGGGTGCAGGTACAGCCAGTCGTCCCCGTCGAGCAGCAGGACCACCGGCCCCCCGCCGCCCACCGGGTGGACTCGTACGGTACGCCGCCCGCCGAGCCGTTCACTGGCCCAGCGGATCCGGGTGCGCGGGAGGGGCAGGACGTCGGAGGCGCCGATGGCGGGCCAGTGCGGCTGGGCGGGGGCGTCCGGGGTCGCGGCGATGGACCGGTCACCGCCCGCGCCGACCGGGTTGAGGGGGTCGGCGTACGCCGCATCGTCCGCGAGGAACCGGTAGGTCACCCGCAGCCGCGCGGGCATGCGGACCTCGGCGTACCAGCAGTCGGTGTCGCCCCAGCGGCGCAGGGGCACCGGCTCCGGCCGGTCCTCGAAGCCGATGCTCGCCGCGGACCCGCGCCACAGGAACAGGGTCGTCCAACCGCCTTCGTCCGCGGGTACGGACGCGGGTGCGCCCGCCGCCGCCCAGAACTCGTCGGTACCGGGTTCGCCGGGCAGCCCGTACGCGGCGAACCCCTTCTCCGTGTCGGCCGCCCGGCCGAGGGCGGGGTCCGTCATGGCCGGCCGGTGAGATAGCCGGCGACGGGGCCCCGGTCGCCGGCGCCGATGGCGCGCACCCGCATGAACGTCTCCTTGTGACAGGGAAGTTGAAGGGCTAGGCTCTCGCTTAGGCGAGGCTAACCTAATCATGACATTGCTTCCGTCCCCGATCCACGCCCCCGACCTGATCCCCGTACTCGACGCGGGCTGTCACCGGCCTGCCCGGACCCGAGGAGACACCGGACATGAGCACCAACCCCTTTGACGACACCGAAGGCCGTTTCCTGGTGCTGGTCAACGACGAGGGCCAGCACTCACTCTGGCCGTCCTTCGCCGAGGTGCCCGGGGGATGGACGACCGTCTTCGGCGAGAACACCCGGGAGGCGTGCCTGGACTACGTCGAGACCCACTGGACCGATCTGCGCCCCCGGTCCCTCGCGGCGTCCATGGACGACTGACCTTCCACGGCGAACGGCACGCCGGAAAAGCCTCCTACAAGCACTGAGTTCCCGCACCGAGCCGTGCCCGGCGGCCGAGCCGTCCCTCGACCGTGGAACCGAGGAAGGAAAGCGTTGATCACGGCCACGCCGCGCCCTGCCCCGCCGGACGGGCTGCTCCCGCTGACGCCGTCCGTGCGGACGGCCCGTCAGGAGGACGCCACCGCACTCGCCGTCCTGTCCCGGCCCTTCGTACGCTCGGGGGCGCTGAGGGAACGGCCCGTGTCGCTCTACACCACGCACGCGGCCGACTTCCTCGTGGTGGAGGCCCCCGACGGCACCCTGGAAGGCTGCGTGGGCCTGCGCGCGCACCCGGCCGTGCCGGGGGAGGGCCGCGGACCCGCCGGCGTCGTGTACAACTTCTGCGTGTCCGGGCACCGGCAGGGAGGCGGACTGGGAGCCGCGCTTCTGCGCGCCGTGCTGGCCAGGGCGCGCGCCCAGTCGCTCGGCGCCCTGTTCACGGCGACGACCGGCGGGGGCGGCCTGTTCCTCCGGTACGGGTTCGCGCCCGCCACCGCGCACCTGGCGCCTCCGTCCTGGGCGGAGTCACTGGACCATCGACGCAACGCGCGGATCCTCGCCAGGACCGTGTGATCGCCCACTGCTCCACGGATCGCCGCGACGCACGGCGCCGGGGCCCGTGCGGTCCTCCGGCACCGTGGGTCCCCGCGTCGCGGTCGCGCCTCTGAAGGGGCGCGGGGAACGGCGCGACCCGCCAGGACGGCGCCACACCTGCCGACGGCGCTCATCCGTCCGGCTGCCACTGCGGGGGCGAAGGCCAGGGCGGGGCGGGGCGCGGCGGGCGTCGTCCGCGGCGGTCATGCCGTGCCGGTCGCCTTCCCGTGGTCCCGGCTGCCGTCGGGTACCACGGTCGTGCCGGGGCTGGTCTCCGCGAGGACGCCGTGCAGCACCGCGTGCGGCACGCGGCCGTCCAGCACGTGCGCCCCCATGGGGTAGGGGTCGATGGCCGGTGAGCCCACGGATGTTCCTCCCCATGATCACGTGTCACGGTCTGGGACTCACGTTTAGCTTAGCCTAACCTAACTGGCTGCTCTCGGTAGGGAATTGGTCTTCCTCTCGAGCGCTGTCGCGGCCAACCTCCGCCCCCGATCACGTGAGTTACCGACCGTGAGCAGTGCGGCGACGAGTGCCGGACCACCGCCCGCGATGACTCAGGGCAAGAGCGGTCCTCGACGTCCCGGCACCCGCCCAGGACGGTCCCGCCCGCTGCCCACCGGCCGATCACCCGGAGTCACCCCTCCAACGGCTCAGTCGCACTGCGCCGGAGGAGGCGGGCTTGGGTGAGTGGTGTGACCGTGGTGGAAGGGATGGGCCTGCACACGGAGACGAGGAGGCGCGATGTCGCAGGGACGGCTGGAAGGCGGCACGGCGTGCGCTGCCACGAAGGGTGGAGCGGACCTGCCGCCGGGCCGGTCCCCTTGCGCCTTCGAGCAGTTGAGCGCCGTGGCCGACGCCGTTCTCTACGAGGGCTACCTCCTCTACCCCTACCGCCGGTCCTCGGCCAAGAACCGTGTCCGGTGGCAGTTCGGAGTGCTCTTCCCCCGGGACTGGGTGGAGGCCGACGGCCCTGTCGTCCCCGGTGTCTCCGGCTCCGCCGACTCCTGGTACCAGCAGACCGAATGCCTGCTGCGCGTCCGGCGGCCCGGCGCGGCCGTACGGGTGCGCGTTCGTTACCTGCAGATGCAGCGCAAGCAGGTGGAGGAAGCCGGCCGGGGCGGTGGCCACCGCGCCGTCGAGTCGCTGCGGACCGGCGACGGCACGGTGCATCTGACCTTCGACGAGGCGGTGCCGCGCGAGGTGGATGTCGTGGTGCCGCTCGAGGACCTGCTCCAGGGCGCACGCACCGTTCCCGTGCGAGCGGCCGCCGGTGCGGACGCCGAGCCACTGCCGGGCCACGCCGGCCGGGTGGTGCGGAGCCGCGAGGAGGTGCGGGCGAGCACGACCCTCAGCGTCGAGCGGCTCTCGCAGGACCTCTGCCGGCTCCGAGTGCGCACCGCCAACATCGGCCCCGCACCCGGTCCGGGGACCGCGCGCGACGAGGCGCTCCGCCGTGCGCTCATCGCCACCCACACGCTCATCGGCGGTGAAGGCGTGGAGTTCGCGTCGCTGATCGATCCGCCCACGGACCTCCGCGCACCTGCGAGCACCTGCCGCAACGAATTCACCTTCCCGGTCCTGGGCGGTGCCGGCGGTACCGAAGGCGGAGGCGGCCCCGGCGCCGAAGCCCTCACCGTGACGGAAGGCGGACGTGCCCCCGGCGCCCTCACCGTGCCCGCCGGCACCCGGGGCCCGCAGGACGGCGCCAGCGGACACGTGCTGCTGTCCTCCCCGATCATCCTCCCCGACCACCCGCAGGTGGCCCCGGAGAGCCCGGGGGATCTGCACGACGCGGCCGAGATCGACGAGATCCTCACCCTGCGCACGATGCTGCTGACCGACGACGAGAAGCACGAGGCCCGCGCCACCGACCCGCGGGCCGCCGCGATCCTCGACCGGGTCGAGACCATGCCCCCGGAGGTCTTCGCACGGCTGCACGGCGCCGTCCGCTCCCTGGTGCCGGTCACCCGGGCGACGCCACCCACGGAAACCGAACGTCCCACTTGGTGGCAGGAGGGCGGAGACGACGCCCTCTCACCGTCCACCGACACGGTGCTCGTCGACGGCGTTCCGCTGGGCCGTGGCAGCCGTGTGCGGCTCCGGCCACGAGGCCGGGGCGCCGACGCCCAGGACATGTTCCTGGCGGGGCGCACCGCCGAGGTGGCGGCGGTCTTCCACGACGTGGACGGCAGCGTGCACCTCGCCGTCACCCTCGACGACGATCCCGCGTCCGAACTGCACCAGTGGTACGGCCGCTTCCACTACTTCCGGCCCGACGAGCTCAAGTCACTCCAGCCCGCCGACACCCCGGACGAGCCGCCGGCACCGGCTCCCGCCGCACCCCCGGCGCGGCACACGACCGACTCCGAGACCCCCTGCAGCGGAGGCCGATGACATGACAACCCACAGCAGTACCACCGAAGTCAGCAAGGAACCCAGCCGCGCCGAGGACCGGCAGGGCTTCGACGAGATCCACATCCTCTGGATCTCCGAGGGGATGAGCTGCGACGGCGACACCGTCTCCCTGACCGCCGCCGGCCAGCCCTCCATCGAGGACGTGGTCCTCGGTCTGATCCCGGGTCTGCCGAAGGTGAACCTGGTCAACAAGGTGCTCTCACCGAGCCTGGGCGGCGAGGACTTCCTCGCGCCCTACCGGGCGGCGGTGCGCGGCGAGCTCGCCCCGTTCATCCTCGTGATCGAGGGCTCGATCCCCAACCAGAACATCATCGAGGGCGACGGCTACTGGACGTCCTTCGGCAACGACCCGGAGACCGGTGAGCCACAGACCCTGAACTGGTGGATCGACCAACTGGCCCCCAAGGCCTGGGCGGTGGTGGCCGCCGGCACCTGCGCCACCTTCGGCGGCATCCACGCCATGGCCGGCAACCCGACCGGCTGCATGGGCCTCGCCGACTACCTGGGCTGGGACTTCACCTCCCAGGGCGGCCTGCCGATCGTCAACGTGCCAGGCTGCCCCATCCAGCCCGAGAACTTCATGGAGACCCTCGTCTGGGTCCTCTACCACGCGGCCGGAACCGCTCCGCCGCCCCCGCTGGACCACATGCTGCGCCCGCAGTGGCTGTTCGGGAAGACGGTGCACGAGGGCTGCGATCGTGGCTCGTACTACGAGCAGGCCAGCTTCGCCAAGGACTACAACTCGCCCAAGTGCCTGGTGAAAACCGGCTGTTGGGGTCCCGTCGTCAACTGCAACGTGCCCAAGCGCGGCTGGATGGGCGGCCTCGGCGGCTGCCCGAACGTCGGCGGCATCTGCATCGGGTGCACCATGCCCGGCTTCCCCGACGCGTTCATGCCGTTCATGGACGAGCCGCCCGGCGGCACCCTGTCGTCCCTGGCCATCAAGCCGTACGGGGCCGTCATCCGCCGGCTGCGCGGGATGACGAACGAGCTGGTCAACCACGAGCCCAAGTGGCGCCACAACAAACGGAAGCTGACCAGCGGTTACGACCCGCGTTGGCGGCCCTGATGCCACACGACCCCCACCCCACCACCCACCCCAGGAACACCGACAGCGAGGGGCAGTACCGCAGATGACGACCACCGAGGCCCGGCCCACGGAGCGCAAGCCGCCACAACTCGTGGACATGTCCTGGGATCCGATCACCCGGATCATCGGCAACCTGGGCATCTACACGAAGATCGACTTCGCCAACCGGGAAGTCGTGGAATGCCACAGCACCTCGTCCCTGTTCCGCGGCTACTCGGTGTTCATGAAGGGCAAGGACCCGCGCGACGCCGGCTTCATCACGTCCCGGATCTGCGGCATCTGCGGCGACAACCACACCACGTGCTCCGACTACGCCCAGCAGATGGCCTACGGCGTCAAACCGCCCCCGCTGGCCGACTACATCGTCAACCTCGGTGAAGCGGCCGAGTACATGTTCGACCACACGATCTTCCAGGACAACCTGGTGTTCGTGGACTTCTGCGAGGCGATGGTCAAGGCCACCAACCCCGGCGTGCTGGCCCGCGCCGAACGCACCGAGGCGCCCCACGGGGACCTCCACGGCTACCGGACGATCGCCGACATCATGCGGGCCTTCAACCCCTTCGAGGGCGAGGTCTACAAGGAGGCGCTGAAGGTCAGCCGGGTCACCCGCGAGATGTTCTGCCTGATGGAGGGGCGGCACGTCCACCCCTCCACGCTCTACCCCGGTGGTGTCGGCACGATGCCGCAGCCGAACACCTTCACCGACTACCTCAGCCGGCTCATGCGGGTCATCGACTTCGTCAAGAAGGCCGTGGCCATGAACGACGACATCTTCGACTTCTTCTACGAGGCGCTGCCCGGTTACGAGGAGGTCGGCCGCCGCCGCATCCTGCTGGGCTGCTGGGGCGCCTTCCAGGACCCGAAGACCGTCGACTACCGGTACGAGACGATGAACACCTGGGGCAAGGAGATGTACGTGACCCCGGGCGTCATCGTCGACGGCCGGCTCGTCACCAACAACCTCGTCGACATCAACCTCGGCCTGCGGATCCTGCTCGGCAGCTCCTACTACGAGGACTGGGTCAACGAACAGCCCTTCGTCACCCACGACCCGCTCGGCAACCCCGTCGACATGCGCCACCCGTGGAACCAGACGACCGTCCCGGTGCCCCAGAAGCGCGACTTCGACGAGAAGTACAGCTGGGTGATGAGCCCCCGCTGGTACGACAAGACCACCGACCAGCACCTCGCCCTCGACACCGGCGGCGGCCCGCTCGCCCGGCTGTGGTCGACCGCGCTGAGCGGCCTGGTCGACACCCCGTACGTCAAGGCCACCGGCAACAGCGTGCGCATCTCGCTGCCCAAGGGCGAGAAGCTGCCGGAGACGACCCTCGAATGGCGCATCCCGCAGTGGAGCAACACCATCGAACGGGACCGCGCCCGGCCGTACTTCATCGCCTACGCCGCCGCCATGGCCCTGCAGTTCCTCGAGGAGGCCATGGGGCTCATCCGGGCGGGCGAGACCAAGGTGTTCGAGAACTACGAGGTGCCCGACGAGGCGATCGGCTGCGGCTTCCACGAGGCGGTGCGCGGCGTCCTCTCCCACCACCTGGTGATCAAGGACAAGAAGATCGCCAACTACCACCCGTACCCGCCCACCCCGTGGAACGCCAGCCCGCGCGACATCTACGGAACCCCCGGCCCGTACGAGGACGCCGTCCAGGGCCAGCCCATCTTCGAGGAGAACGGGCCCGACGACTTCAAGGGCGTCGACATCATGCGCACCGTCCGCAGCTTCGACCCCTGCCTCCCGTGCGGCGTGCACATGTACGTCGGCAAGGGAAAGACGCTCACCACCCTGCACTCGCCGACGTACGGGGCGAACCATGGCTGAGGCCGGTCCCGCACGCCTGGCGGACCCGGACGTGGAGGCGCGGCTGGCCCGGCTCGACGACCTGCTGGAAGCACTCCAGTCCGCGCCCGGCCCCACCACCCGCTCCGCGACGGAGGCCGTACGGCTGCTGACCGAGGTCTACGGCGAGGCGCTGGCCCGGGTCCTGGACCACGGGGACGCGCGGCTGGCCGAGCGCCTGGCCGACGACGAGCTGCTCGGACACCTGCTGGTGCTGCACGACATCCACCCCGAGCCCGCCGAACGCCGGGCGGCCCGCGCCGTCGAACGGCTGCGGCCCGCCGTACGCGAACGCGGCGGCGACGTGGAGTGGGCCGGTGTGGAGGGGCAGGTGGCCCGGGTGCGCCTGAAGACGGGCGGCGGATGCGGCTCGGGATGCGGCGGCGGAGGAGCCGAGGTCACCGACGCCGTCCGGGAGGCCGTGCTCGCCGCCGCCCCGGAACTCACGGCGGTGGAACCGCTGCCGGCGCCCTCGGAGCGGCAGTCCGCCCCGGCGTTCGTACCGCTGGCCGCCCTCACACACCGAGGAGCACGGTGACCACGGACGGAGCGCTGGCCCGCCTCATCCGCTCCTCGGCCGACCGCACCGCGGCGGCCGCGGCGGAGGCGTGCGACCTGTGCGCCGCGCCGGTCCCCGACGGGCATCCCCACCTGTACGACACCGGCCAGGACGAGGTGCGCTGCGTCTGCGGGCCCTGCTCCGTGCTGTTCGCCCAGGGCGGGGCGGGCGGCGGCCAGTGCCGGCTCGTGCCCCGGCGCCGCATCCGATTGCCCCGGGTCGACACGGCGGTCCTGGGCGTGCCCGTCGGCCTGGTCTTCTTCGTGCCCCGGGCCGACGGCGCGGTCACCGCCCAGGGCCCGAGTCCGGCCGGGGCCATGCGATGGGAGGTGGACGCGGCGGCCTGGCAGCGGCTGGCGGGCACGTGTCCGCAGCTCGCCTCCGTGGAACCCGAGGTGGAAGCACTGCTGGTGAACACCGTCCACGGCCTCGACCACCACTGGATCGTGCCGATCGACGACTGCTACCGGATGGTCGCCCTCGTACGACGCGAGTGGCGCGGCCTGTCCGGCGGCGGCCGGGTCTGGCCGGCCGTCGAGAGGTTCTTCGAGGACCTCACCGAGCGGTCATGAGCACGCGCTCCGCCGCACCGCCACCGAGGCGAGGCAGGCGGAGGCGAGGAAGGAGAGCACCCCATGGGCAAGATCAGAGTGGGCCGGCCCCACGCGAAGCCCGACACGCCCGGGCACGTCGCCGGCATGCACCAGGGCAACCGAGGACGGTACGAGGACCAGATCGGGCACCACGAGGACGGCACCGCCGACGCGCGCCGCTCCACCGGAATCCACTGGAAACGGCATGACGCCCTCGCGGAGACCATGCCGAACATCTCGCCGGGATGAGAGACAGCAGGGAGTCGCCGAAATGATGATCCAACGAGCACGATGGTCGGCTGCCGCGGGCAGGGCGACCGGGACGAGCGGACGGCGGGTGCTGAAGGCCGAGGCCGCCGTGGTGGGCGGTCTGGCTCTGGCGCTGCTGGCCTGGGAGTTCCCCAGCCTGCGGCGCGAGGCGCGGATCTGGCGGATGGCCGGAGGCTTCCGCGCGGGCCACCGGTACCCGTGAGCCGAGCGTGCACGAGCTGTCGATCGCGACCGCGATCATCGAGCGCGCAGACGAGCTGGCCCGGGCGGACGGGACGGACGCCGTCTCGGCGGTGACCGTACGGGTCGGCGAGCTGGCGGGGGTCGTTCCCGACGCCCTGGGTTTCGCCTTCGAGGTGGCCCGCGACGGCACCGCCCTCGCCGCGGCACGGCTCGTGGTCGAGCAGGTCCCCGCGCAGGCCTGGTGCGGCCCGTGCGCCGAGGAGTTCCCGGTGGGCATGCCCCCGTTCTTCTGGTGCCCGCGCTGCGACCGTCCCTCCACCGAGCTGCGCAGCGGCCGGGAACTGGAGATCACCGCCATCGAGCCGCTGCCGGCCTGACCTGGCGCGGGGGGGGCCCCCCCCCGCCGGGGGGGGGGCCCCCCCGCCCCCCCCCCCCCGCCGCGGGGGCGCCGGGCGCCCCGCGGCGGGGGCCCCCCCCCGGGGGCGCCGCGGCCCGGGGGGGCCCCCCCCCCCCCGCCGCCCCCCGCCCCGGCGCGGGGGGGGGCCCCCCCCGCCGGGGCCCCCCCCCCCCCCCCCCCCCCCCCCCCGCCTCAGCAGATGCGCGGCAGCTGCTCGCCGAGCGGCAGGTCCACCACCCGGGTGCCGCCGAGGCCGGTGGAGACCACGACCATGCCGGGGTGGTCGGCGACGCACTCGCCGATCACCGTGGCCCCGGAGCCCTGCGGGTGGGCGCGCATCGCCGCGACCACCTCGTCGGCCGCCGACGGGGGCACGAAGGCGACCAGCCGGCCCTCGTTGGCCACGTAGAGCGGATCGAGCCCCAGGAAGCCGCACGCGTTCGCCACCGCGTCCGGCACCGGAACGGCCCGCTCCCGCAGCCGGACACCGGTTCCCGACGCGCGGGCGATCTCGTTCAGGGACGCGGCCAGGCCGCCCCGAGTGGGGTCACGCAGGACATGGATGTCCTGGGTGACCGTCAGCATGGCCGCCACCAGACCCGCCAGCGGCGCGGTGTCGCTGGACACCTCGACGCCGAACTCCAGTCCCTCCCGGACACTCATGATCGCGACGCCGTGGAGACCGATCGGCCCGCTGACGACGACCGCGTCACCCGGCCGCGCACGCTGCGGGCGGATGTCCACCCCGTCGGGCACGAGCCCCACCCCGGCGGTGGTGACGTACACGCCGTCGCCGTGCCCGGACTCCACCACCTTGGTGTCTCCCGTGGCGATCGTGACGCCGGCGGCCTCGGCCGCCGCACCCATGGCGCGCGCGATCCGCTCGACCACGGTGAGTTCCACGCCCTCTTCCAGGACGAAGGCGGCGGAGAGGTACGCGGGCCGGGCACCGCTCATCGCCAGGTCGTTGACGGTGCCGTTGACCGCGAGGTCCCCGAGGCTGCCCCCGGGGAAGAACAGCGGCCGCACCACGTAGGAGTCGGTGGAGAAGGCCAGCCGCGCGCCGCCCAGTTCGAGGACGGCGGAGTCGGCGAGAGCGGCGAGGGTGGCGTTGCCGTAGGCGGGGGCGAAGACCTGCTCCATCAGTTCCGCCGACAGCGCTCCGCCGCCGCCGTGTCCCATCACCACGACCGGCTGGTCGCGCAGGGGAGCGGGACAGGTCCAGTTCGCGGGGTCGACCGGGGCCGCGACGGTGGGGTCGGTGAGTTCAGCCAACGGGGTTCATCTCCTCCCGCGCGGCGCGGTCGGCGTGCGGCGCCGGGGCGTTCATCCGGCGGTACAGGAAGTAGGCCGCGCAGGCGCCCTCGCTGGAGACCATGGTGGCGCCGAGCGGGGTGCGGGGGGTGCAGGTGGTGCCGAAGGCGGCGCACTCGGTGGGCTTGATCAGTCCCTGGAGCACCTCGCCGCTGCGGCACTCGGCGGGTTCCTCGGTACGGATCCCGGTGACGTCGAAGCGGTGCTCGGCGTCGTACGCGCGGAAGGCGTCCGTCAGCCGCCAGCCGCTGTGGGGGATGCGCCCGATACCGCGCCAGGACCGGTCGGTCACCTCGAACACCTCCTCGATCATGCGGACCGCGGCCGGATTGCCGTCCTCGCGTACGGCCCGCGCGTAGGCGTTCTCCACCCGGTGCTCACCGCGCTCCAGTTGCCGCACCGCACGGCGGATGCCCTCCAGGATGTCCAGCGGCTCGAAGCCGGTCACCACGATCGGCACGCCGAACCGCTCGGCGAGCACCGGGTACTCGGCCGTGCCCATCACACTGCACACGTGCCCGGCGGCCAGGAAGCCCTGCACCCGGCAGGCGGGCGCCGTCATGATGGCCTCGACGGCCGGGGGCACCCGCACGTGCGACACCAGCAGACTGAAGTTGGTCAGGCCCAGACGGCGCGCCTGATGCACGGCCATCGCGTTGGCGGGAGCCGTGGTCTCGAATCCGATGGCGAAGAAGACCACCTCACGGTCCGGGTGGCGGCGGGCCAGCTCCAGGGCGTCGAGGGGCGAGTAGACCACGCGTACGTCCCCGCCCTCGCCCTTGACCCGGAACAGGTCGCGGTCGGTGCCCGGCACGCGGAGCATGTCGCCGAAGGAACAGAAGATCACCCCGGGACGCGAGGCGATCTCCAGCGCCTTGTCGATGACCTCCAGCGGAGTGACGCACACCGGACAGCCCGGACCGTGGATCAACTCCACCTGCTCGGGCAGTAGTTGGTCGATGCCGTGCCGGATGATCGAGTGGGTCTGCCCGCCGCACACCTCCATCAGGGCCCACGGCCGGGTGGCGGTGGCGCGGATCTCGTCCAGCAGCCGCCGGGCCAGATCGGGGTCGTTGAACTCGTCGATGTACTTCACCGGGCCTCACTCCCGCTGTCCTCCGCCACCGCGGCGGTTCCCGCCTCCTTGGCCGCCTGCGCCCAGGGATCCCCGAACTCCTCCTCCAGCAGCCCCAGTTCCTCGAAGAGCGCCAGGGAGGCCAGGGCCGACTCCTCGTCCAGGCGCTGGAGCGCGAACCCGACGTGCACGATGACGTACTCGCCCACCCGCACGTCGGGCACGTACTCCAGGCACGCCTGTTTGCGCACCCCGCCGAAGTCGATCAGCCCGGTGAGCGGGTCGGCGCCGTCGTCGATGGCCACGACCTTGCCGGGCACTGCCAAACACATGGGTCACTCCTTCTGTCGTTCGTGCGCCGCGACCACCAGCTGGCCGAGGGCCAACCCGCCGTCGTTCGGCGGGACTTCGCCATGGCGCAGGACCGTGAAACCGTCGCCGGCCAGCAGCACCGTGCACTCCTCCTCCAGCAGCGCGTTGGCGAAGACCCCGCCGCTGAGGGCGACGGTGGTCGGGCCGGCGGCCCGGCGCGCACGTCGGCAGAGGTCCACGACGGCCCGCGCCACGCCTCGGTGGAAGCGCGCGGCGAGCACGGGGGGCGGGGTGCCGCGCCGCAGGTCGGCGACGAGTGCGCGCAGCACGGGTGCCGGGTCGCAGGTGCCGGAGGCGATCCCGAAGGCGTACGCCGAGGCGTCGGCGTCCCAGGCCGACGCGGCCGCCGCCTCCAGCTCCAGGGCGGCCTGCGCCTCGTATCCCGCGCGGTGGCACACGCCGACGAGGGACGACACGGCATCGAAGAGCCGGCCCATCCCCGAGGTCGCCACACAGGCCGCCCCGCGAGTCAACTGCTGCTCCAGTACGGCAAGTTCACCCGGTGCACAGGCGGCGACGCACGGCAGGTCCGGGTCCCACCGCACACCGGCGGCCCACAGCCGGGCCAGCGCGAGACGGCACGGGTTGGCCACCCCCGCGTCTCCGCCGGGCAGCGGGGCGGGCGTCAGGTGGGCGAAGCGCCGGTAGCCGGTGTAGTCGGCGAGCAGGATCTCGCCGCCCCAGACGGTGCCGTCGTCGCCGTAACCCGTGCCGTCGAACGCGACGCCGATCACGGGCGCGGTGCCGTCCAGGCCGTGCTCGGCCATCGCCGACGCGATGTGCGCGTGGTGGTGCTGGACGCACACGGGTGCGCGCCCGGGCAGACGGGCCGCCCGCCGGCGAGCCCACCGCAGGGAGTGGTACCCCGGGTGCCGGTCGGCCGCGACGAGCTCAGGGCTGACGCCGGTCAGGGACCGCAGCCGGGACTCCGCCCGCCGGGCCGCGTCCAGCGTGGCCAGGTCGCCCATGTCGCCGATGTGCGGGCCGAACCAGGCCTGGTCGCCCACGCCGAGGCACAGGGCGTTCTTCAGGTCGCCGCCGACGGCGAGCGCGGGCCGCACCGGCACCGGCAGGCGCAGGGGCCTGGGTACGTAACCTCGGGAACGGCGCAGTACCTGCTCGGTGCCGTCGCCGCGCACCCGCAGCAGGGAGTCGTCGCACGGCGAGGCGATGGGCCGGTCGTGGGCGAGCCAGGCGTCGGCCAGGCCGGCCAGCCGGGTCAGCGCCTCGCCGTCGTCCGTGACGATCGGCTCCCCCGAGCGGTTGCCGCTCGTCATGACCAGTACGCGCGGCCCCGGCGGATCGCCGGGCAGCCCGAACAGCAGGGCGTGCACGGGTGCGTACGGCAGCAGGACGCCGAGGTGCGGGCTACCGGGGCACACGCCGGGCGCGAGCCGGAGCGCGCCGTCCGGCTCGCGCCCGCGCAGCAGGACGATGGGGCGCCGGGGGCTGGTGAGGGCGGTCGTCTCGGCTGCCGAGAGCACGGCGATCCGCCGCACGGCGTCGAGGTCCGCGCACATCACCGCGAACGGTTTGCCGCCACGCGCCTTGCGGGCGCGCAGCGCGTCGACGGCCCGCGCGTCGGTGGCGTCGCACGCCAGGTGGTAGCCGCCGAGGCCCTTGACGGCGACGATCCGCCCCGCGGCCAGCAGGGCCCGTGCCGCCGCCAGGGCGTCGGCGTCCCGCGCGGGTCGGACAGCGCTCCCGGGGGCGGGCACCAGGCGCAGCCGGGGACCGCAGTCGGGGCAGGCCACCGGCTGCGCGTGGAAGCGCCGGTCGCCGGGATCGCCGTACTCCCGGGCGCAGGCCGGACACATCGGGAAGCCGGACATGGTGGTGACCGCGCGGTCGTACGGCATCCCCGTGGCGATGGTGAAGCGGGGTCCGCAGTGGGTGCAGGTGACGAACGGGTGCCGGTGGCGACGGTCGGCGGGATCGGTGAGCTCCCGCAGGCAATCCGCGCAGGTCGCCGTGTCGGGCGGGAGCAGTGTGCGGCCCGGGGAACGGTCGGTGGAGCGGATCGTGAAGGCGTCGTCGACGCCGGTCACGGGCAGGTCCTCGACCCCGACGCCGGTGACGGCGGCCAGCGGCGGCGGCTCGGTGGCCAGCCGGTCGCAGAAGCGGGCCACACCGTGGGGCGGGCCCTCCACCTCGATGAGCACGCCGCTCGCCGTGTTGCTCACGAAGCCCGTCAAGGCGAGGTCGGTGGCCAGCCGGTGCACGAACGGGCGGAATCCCACGCCCTGCACCGTGCCGCACACGGTGACGCGGCGGCGCACCGCCTGCGTGACGGGAGCCGTCACGAGACGCGTTCGGCGGCGAGGCCGGACACGCCCCGCGCGTCCTCTCCGGCGGACTCGTGGACGTAGCCGTGCTCATGGCCGTGCGGGTGGGGGGCCAGGGGAGGCCGGTGGACGGGGGCGCCGTCCCGCACGGCGAGCACCCGCTCCAGGAGGACGTCGACGCCGACGTCGGTGCGGGCGCAGGACCGCACGACCTCCACCCCGGGGTTGACCCGCTGCACATGGGCCAGGAACGCGGCCTCGTCGAAACCGGCGGGCTCGGCCAGATCGGTCTTGGTGAGCACCACCAGATGGGCGGACCCGAAGGCGGTGGGGTACTTCAGCGGTTTGTCCTCCCCCTCGGTCACCGCCATCAGCACGATCCGTAGGCTCTCGCCGAGGTCGTAGGCCGCCGGGCAGACGAGGTTGCCGACGTTCTCCACGAACAGCAGCGTGGTGCCGACGGGCAGCCAGCTCTCCACGTGGCCGCGGAGCTGGCGGGCCTCCAGATGGCACAGCCCGTCGGTCAGCAGCTGCTTCACCGGCGCTCCCGAACGGGCGAGGCGGTCGGCGTCGTTCTCGGTCGCCAGGTCGGCGGTGAGAGCGGCCACCGGGACGCCCCGCCGCACCGCCCGGGCCAGGACGCGGCCGAGCAGTTCCGTCTTGCCGCTGCCCGGGCTGGACAGGAGGTTGACCACGCTCACTCCGCGGCGGGCCAGTTCGTCGCGCAGGCTCGCGGCCAGGCCGTCGTTCTTCGCCAGGACGGCCTCGGTGAGCTCGTCGACGGACTCGCACATGGGCGGTGCTCCTTGCGTTCGTCAGCGGAAGGGCGGGACGGGTTCCGTCGCCGATCCTCGCCGCCGCCGCTCACCGCGTGCGGGACCCGGCTGCGGACCGGGCGGTGGATTCGTCCGGGCGGCTCAACGGGGGCGTGGCCGCGGGGTCGGCGAGCAGGACGGGCACCATGGCGTGCAGGGCCGCCACGGCCCGCTCGACGGCGTCGCGCACCGGTGCGCTGACGCCCGGGGCGATGTCCTCGTCGCCGCTCGGCCGCACCTCGGGCTCACAGGCGAGCACGAGGACGCGCGGGAGCGGCTCGTCGCCCAGGTGGGCGGCCAGGGCGAGCACCTTCGCCGGGTCCATGCCGTGCGCCTCGGGCGGGGCGGTCCCCGTGGTGCGGTCGGGGAGTTCCGGCTCGATCAGCGACAGGGTCCCCGGCCGGTGACCCCGCGCGGCCGCGTCGACCAGGACGGCCGCGTCGTAGCCGTCGAGCAGTTCGTACGCCAGGTCCATGCCGCGGATACCGAAGTCCCGCACCCGTACCCCGGGCGGCAGCGGGCGCCCCTCCAGGGCCCGGATCACCTCCGGGCCGAAGGCGTCGTCGGCGAGGAAGATGTTGCCGACGCCCGCCACCAGCAGACGCGTCCCGGAGCGCGTCATCGGGCGCCCCCGGTGACCTGCTCGCCGACCGCGCGCAGGGGCCGGGCGGAGCCGCTCGGCAGCTTCCGGACGAAGGCCGAGCGCAGCGCGTGGTACGGGGCGCGCGGGTCGAAGAACACAGCGCGCATGCGGGCGAGTTCGGCCCGCCGGTACTCGGCGAGCGGGCGCTGCTCCTCGTCCGCCCGGCGTGCCGCGGCCTTCGCGGCGATCCGCCGCGCGAGGTCCGGGGTGTCGGCGAGTGCCGCCGCCCGGTGCTCGACCTCGGTGGTGAACCGCTGGGGCTCGGCCGGCACCAGACGGTCCACCAGGCCGATCCGTGCGGCCGTCGCGGCGCTCACCGGCAACGCCTCGGTCGTCAGCCGCTGCGCCGCCCCGGTCCCGACGCGGCGCGGCAGCGTGTACGTCCAGTACTCCGACCCGTACAGGCCCATGCGCCGGTAGTGCGGATTGAGGACGGTGCCCGCGCGGCACCAGACCTGGTCGGCTGCCAGGGCGAGCATGACGCCGCCGGCCGCGGCGTTGCCCCCGAGCGCCGCCACCACGAGCCGGTCCGTGGTCCGCAGCACCGCCTCGACCAGGTCGTTCATGGCGTTGAGGTTGGCCCAGGACTCGCCCGCGGGGTCGGCGGCCGCCTCGATGACGTTGAGGTGGATGCCGTTGGAGAAGAAGTCGCGGGACCCGCCGAGCACCAGCACCGAGGCCGGGCGGGCGAGCGCGTACCGGTAGGCGGCGAGCAGCCTGCGGCAGTGATCGGTGCTCATCGCCCCGCCGGGGAAGGAGAAGGTCAGGAAGCCGACGTCACCGAGCTGCCGGTAGCGGATGTCGGTCCAGGTGTTCCGGCCCCGCGGCAGTTCGAGCGGGGCGGCGTCCTCCGGCAGCCAGTGAGGACCGTCGCCGGGGCGTGCCCCCTGGGCGGCGGCGCCGGGCGGGGCGGGCAGGGCGGCCAGTACGGAAGCCGCCGGGCGGCGGAACGGCGCCGGGTCGCCGGAGCTCTTGCGGGGGCGCAGTTCCGGAATCCACACCGCCCCGTCCCGGGTGGCCCGGCAGACCGCCCCGGCCCGCGTCGCGAGCAGGTCACCGGGGCGCCCGCGCAGCCGGTCCTCGAGGTGCCCGCCGTGCAGGAACACCTCCCGGCCGAGGAGTTCGTCCAGGACCCCCGGCTGCGAGTCGGCCCCCCGGAGCTTGCGCAGCACCGTCTCGGTGCTGTCGTTCTCCCAGTCGATCCGTCGCCGCTCCTGGCGGAAGAAGTCGCGCCACACCACGCGGACGGCGGGATCGCTCTGCGCCCGCGGTTTGAACGATCCCTCGGCGTAGCGCCGTACGGCCAGCAGGACGGCGGCCGAGGCGGCGTCGGAGACCTCGTTGCGGTACAGGTCGCTCTTGCCGACCGGCGACACCGGGAAGGGCTCGGCGGCCCACACGTCGCCGGCGTCCATCGCGGCCTCGGCCTGGAGCACCGTCACCCCCCAGTGGGACGCCTCCTCGGCGATCGCCCAGTCCAGGGAGGACGGCCCGCGGTCGCCGGGCGGTCCCGGGTGCACGACGAGGCAGGTGTGCTCCCGCCACACGTCCTCCGGCAGCGCCGTCTTCAGCATCGGGGCGACGACCAGTTCCGGGCGCGCCTCGCGGACGGCGGCCCGGACCGCTTCGGCGCCGTGCGAGGCGAGAACGACGTCCACCCGGTAGCCCTGGTCCGACAGTTCCGCGTACACACGCTGGGACAGGCTGTTGAACGCGCTGGCGACGAGCAAGATGTCCATGAGGGGGCATGTTCGTCGGTATCGGGAACGTCGAGAAGGACCCGGACGGCGTTTCGCCGGCCTCCGCCGGCTTCCTTCCTCCATCCGGATCGCATCGGGGCTTCGCGCGCGGCGGCGTGCGGTCGCCGCGGCCGGAGGCCCCCGGAAGGGTGACGGGCTCGCCCCGGCAGGGCCATGGCCGCACCCTCCCCGGGGGGACCGGGGCCGGCGGTCGCTACTCGGCGCCGAGGCCGGCGTCGTCCACCTCGTCCTTGCCCTCCGCCTGGAGGACCTTGTTGAGCGGTGCGAGGTCGTAGATGCCCTTCAGCTCGGGCTTCTCCAGGAGGCCGGCCTTCACCGCGTGCTCCGCCTCGGTGTCGAGGGTGGCGGCCAGCGGGTCGTCGAGGAAGGTGATGGACTTCCAGGCCGGGTCGATGACCTCGGCGGGCAGCGCCTTGCCGGACTCCTTCTTCAGGGCCGCGTTGGCGGCCGCCTTGGCCTCCTCCGGATGGGCGTTGATCCACTCGTTGGTCCGCACCGAGCCGCGCAGTACGGCCTCGACGACGTCCGGGTGCTCCTCGAGGAACTTCTGCGACACGATGACGTTCGTGATCACGAACTTCTTGTCCGGCCACAGGTCGGCCTCGTCGAGCAGCACCTTCGCGCCCTCGGCGACGAGCTTGGAGGCGGTCGGCTCCGGTACCCAGGCTCCGTCGATCGAGCCGGACTTGTAGGCGTCCGGAGTCACCTTGTTGTCCGTGCGGACGACGGAGACGTCGCCGCTGCCGCTCTCCGCGTCGACCTTCCAGCCCTTCTCCGCGATCCAGTTGAGGAAGGCCACGTCCTGGGTGTTGCCGAGCTGCGGGGTGGCGATCTTCTTGCCCCTGACGTCGTCCTCGGACTTGATCTTGTCCGGGTTGACGACGAGCTTCACGCCGCCGGAGGCGGAACCGCTGATGATGCGCAGGTTCTTGCCGGCCGCCTTGGTGTAGCCGTTGACGGCGGGGGACGGGCCGATCCACCCGATGTCGATGGAACCGGAGTTCAGCGCCTCGATCTCGGAGGGGCCGGCGTTGAAGGTCGCGGACTTGATCGTGGTGCCGCCGAGCTCCTTCTGGAACAGGCCCTTCTGGACACCCACGAGAGCGGTGGCGTGCGTCAGGTTGGGGAAGTAGCCGATCCTCACCTCGTCGGCGGAGAGCTTCTCGGCGTCGGCCGCGACCTCGGCCTGCCTGTCGTCGTCAGTGGACGCGGAACCGTAGCCGCAGGCGGTGAGCAGGAGGGGAAGCGCGGCGGTGACGGCGAGGGTGCGCAGGGCGGTGAGCGGTCTTGCGGCAGACACAGAGGTGTCCTCTCAGGGATGGACGATCAGGGAGGTGCGCACGACGCGAGGTGGGGTCCATGGGCGCGGACCCGCGCTCCGCTCACCGGCCGGGCGCGGGCGGGAACGCCGTCGCGGGCCGAGAAGCCGAGGTGTGCGCCGATGGGGATGTGCGTGTGCACGTGCGTGTGCGAGGTGCCGGTGAGCCGTCAGGTTCTGTGGACGGTCTCAGGCGGGCCGACAGATGGCACTGGACGTACGGCCGAGGTCGATGTGACGACGCGTCGTCAGGAGGGTCGGCGAAGGGGCTGTGCTGATGAGCGTTCTCATGGCCACCCCCGCCTATCCCTAGTTTTCCTACCTGGTTGCTAGGGATACTGGCAGAAGGCGGCGCCCGCCCCAAGAGGGTGTTCACATGACGGATGGCCTCATCTCGCCTTCTGGGACGAGTGGCGCGCGAGCCGGTGCGTCAGGGGTTGACCCAGGCGCCCGGAGCGTCGGTCAACGCGGATACGTCGGCGGGGAGTTCACCCGACGCGACGTCCGCGAGCGACACGCCCTCGAGGATCTGCCGCACGTTGGAGCGCAGCGCGATCCACAGCGGGAGCAGCGACTGGGCGGCGCCGGTGTAGGACAGGTCGGGCGGGCGGACTCCGCGCACCGAGACCAGCGGTCCGTCCACGACCCGTATGACGTCGGCGATGCTGATGTCCCCGGCGGGCTTGGCGAGCCGGTAGCCCCCGTTGCCGCCCCGCTGACTGAGGACGAGGCCGCCTCGGCGCATGTCGTTCAGGATGCTTTCCAGGAACTTGTGCGGGATGTCCTGGGCGTCGGCGATGGCTTCGGCCTTCAGTGGCCCGTCATCCCGTGACGCGGCGAGCTGCAGCGCGGCACGTACCGCGTAGTCCGCCCTGGCTGAGATCCGCATGCGTGCATTATCCCGCACGGCTCCGGCCCGGTGGTCGCTGCCACCGGGCCACGGGCCACCGGGCTGTGTGGCCACCGGGCTGCGTGGCAGCCGGGCCGCCGGGCCCAGCCCGGCCCACCCCCGCTCGCGCGCCGGTTCACCGGCCCGCCCGCTTGTCAGCAGGAGCTGCCGCAGGACGAGGAACTGCTGCCGCACGAGGACGAGCTGCTTCCGCAGGACGACGAGCTGCTGCCGCACGAGGACGAGCTGCTGCCGCACGAGGAACTCGTCGAAGATCCGTCGCACGACGTGCCCATGACGTACCAGGACGCGTCGCTGAGTGAGCTGCCCGCGGCACTCGTCGCCGATCCCGCGCTGCCTGTCCTCCCCGCGCTGCCCGCGCTGCCCGTGGGCCAAGTCCTGCCGCCCCGCCCGACACCCCCGCCGGCGGCGGCCGCCTGGGCGGCGAAGTCGTCCCACGCGCGCCGCCAGGTCCGCCGCAGCAGCCATGTACCACCGGCGATCAGGACCCCCACGGCCACCCCCACCAGGACCAGTGCAGTCACCATGACATTCCCCCTGACCTTCCCCCTGTCGCCGGGCGTTCGCACCGACTGCTCCGAGAGTGCCCCGAGTCATGACGGTTTCAAGCCGTTCTTGAGGAAGTCCAGAGGTTGCGACGTCCCGTGTGGCGCGAAGTCCACGCCGTCTGCCGCCCCTCCAACGCCTGTACCTGGGAGCGGCGTTGGCGCCCGTGCCGTTCGTGGCCGTGCCGAACGGTCATCCGTCGGTGGAGACCTCAGGGCAGGACGAACGGCGGGTGCGCGCCGTTCAGGTAGTAGTCCCCGACATCGCGGAGCCGGGGTGCGAAGGGTTCGTACAGGGTGTGGGTCCGGGCGTTGCGCCAGAAGCGGTCGAAGCCCAGCCGCGCGGACGCGGAACGGGCGCCGACGATGTCGAGGGCGCGGGCGGTGGACTCCTGTGCGGCTGCGCGGCCCCCGGTCACCCGTTCACCCGTCACCCTCGGCCGTCGCACCGGGCGTCGGGTCGGGATCCCCGGTGGTCATGTGCCTTGACCCCCCGTCGGCGCTCCGTGATGCTTGTTGCGGCACGTGAAATACGTACCGTAATGAGCAACGCATGCCTGAAGTCTCCTACCAGCCGTGGAGTGGCCATGACTCACCAGGTCCGTGCTGTCGTCGCCCGGGGGAAGGGCGCCCCCGTCAGTCTGGAAACGATCGTCGTGCCGGACCCGGGACCGGGTGAGGCCCTGGTGAAGGTCGAGGCCTGCGGGGTCTGCCACACCGATCTGCACTACCGCGAGGGCGGCATCAACGACGACTTCCCCTTCCTGCTGGGCCATGAGGCGGCGGGGGTGGTGGAGTCGGTGGGGGAGGGCGTCACCGAGGTCGCGCCCGGTGACTTCGTGATCCTGAACTGGCGGGCGGTGTGCGGCCGGTGCAGGGCCTGTCTGCGCGGCCGGCCCTGGTACTGCTTCGACACCCGCAACGCCGCGCAGCGGATGACCCTGCTCGACGGCACCGAGCTGTCCCCGGCGCTGGGCATCGGCGCGTTCGCGGAGAAGACGCTGGTGGCGGCGGGACAGTGCACCAAGGTCGACCGGGCGGCGTCGGCGGCCGCCGCCGGTCTGCTGGGCTGCGGCGTGATGGCGGGCATCGGCGCGGCGATCAACACCGGCAACGTCGGACGCGGGGACAGTGTGGCCGTGATCGGCTGCGGCGGCGTCGGGGACGCCGCGGTCGTCGGGGCGCGCCTGGCCGGAGCGGCGAAGATCATCGCGGTGGACGTCGACGACCGCAAGCTGGAGACCGCCCGTGGTCTGGGCGCGACCCACACCGTCAACTCCGAGGAGGCCGACGCCGTGGAGGCGATCCGTGAGCTGACCGGCGGTTTCGGCGCCGACGTCGTCATCGAGGCGGTCGGCCGCCCGGAGACCTACCGGCAGGCCTTCTACGCCCGGGACCTCGCCGGCACGGTGGTCCTGGTCGGCGTACCGACCCCGGAGATGAGGCTCGAACTGCCGCTGCTCGACGTCTTCGGCCGGGGCGGCGCCCTGAAGTCGTCCTGGTACGGCGACTGCCTGCCCTCCCGTGACTTCCCGATGCTCATCGACCTCTACCTCCAGGGCCGCCTCGATCTGGACACGTTCGTCACCGAGACCATCGCCCTGGCCGAGGTGGAGAAGGCCTTCGAGCGGATGCATCACGGAGACGTGCTGCGCTCGGTGGTGGTCCTGTGATGACCGGAGCCCGCATCGAACGTCCCGCTCGGCTCGGCCGCGGCTTCTGACCTGCCGTACGCCGGCCGTCGCGCCCGTCTCCCCGGCCCTCAGGGCTCGAGGAGGCGGGCTGCCTGCGTGTGCCTGCGGACCACGTGAGCTCGGTTTTTCCATGCGCATCGCATTGCGTCGGGAGAAACGGGGACGGGCGGGGCGGCGGGCCTTTTCCGGGCCCTTTGGACGCCTTGACAAGGGTTGTGGCCGACTCCAGACTGATGTTGCGCTTACCGCAATCCGTTTCGCTATACGCACCGAGGTGTCATGATGATTCCCGCGTGCCGCCTCGCGGATCTCCCGCGAGGCGAGGCCTTCCGGCTCGACGTCGATCCACCGGTCTCGGTGTTCCACACCGACGACGGCGAGGTCTTCGCCATCGACGACACCTGCACCCACCAGGACGCCTCGCTCGCCGACGGCTGGCTGGAGGGCCGCGAGGTGGAATGCCCGCTCCACGCCTCCAAGTTCGACCTGGGCACCGGAGCCGTCGACGCCCCGCCGGCCAGGCGCCCGGTCCGCACCCACGAGGTCCTCGTCGAGGACGGCATGGTCTACGTCCGGCTCTCCAGCGAGGCCCCCAACCTCCCGCCCTGCGTCGCGTCCCGGCTCGCCGGCGGTCCCGCGTGAGGACCGTGGTCGTGGTCGGTGCCTCGCTGGCCGGGCTGTCGGCGACGCGCTCCCTGCGGAAGCAGGGGTACGACGGGCGGCTGATCGTCGTCGGCGACGAGCCGCACCGCCCCTACGACAGGCCCCCGCTGTCCAAGGACTTCCTGGCCGGCGCCCTCGGCGAGGCGGACCTCGCGCTCGAGGCGGACGACGAGGACCTCCGGGTGGAGTGGCTGCTCGGCGTCCGTGCCACCGGACTCGACGGCGCCGACCGTGCCGTCCGGCTCGCCGACGGCCGGGTGGTCCGGGCGGACGGCGTCGTCATCGCGACCGGCGCCGCCGCGCGCACCCTGCCCGGCAGCGACGGCCTGGCCGGCGTGCACGTCCTGCGCACGCTGGACGACGCCCGGGCCCTGCGGGACGAACTGGCCCGCGGCGGACGCCTGGTGGTGATCGGCGGCGGGTTCATCGGCGCCGAGGTGGCCTCCACCGCGTACACCCTCGGACTGGACGTGACGGTGGTCGAGGCGGCTCGCACGCCGCTCGCCGGACCGCTCGGCGCCGAGATGGGCGCCGTCGTCTCCGCTCTCCACGCCGACCACGGCGTGCGGCTGCTGTGCGGCGTCGGCGTCAAGGGGGTGAGCGGGGAGCGCCGGGTCGACGCCGTCCTGCTCGAGGACGGCCGCAGCGTCCCCGCGGACATCGTCGTCGTCGGCGTGGGCGCACGCCCGTGCGTCGAGTGGCTGGAGGGATCCGGCGTCGCCCTGGACAACGGTGTGAAGTGCGGCGCCGACGGCCGTACCGGTCTGGCGGGCGTGGTCGCGGTCGGCGACTGCGCCAACTGGTACGACCCCCGTGCGGGCGCCCACCGTCGCGTCGAGCACTGGACCGGCGCGCGGGAGCGCCCCGACGCGGCCGTCACCGCGCTGCTGGCGGGCGGTGCGGTGGAACCCGCGGCGCCCAGGCCGCCGTACTTCTGGTCCGACCAGTACGGCGTGAAGATCCAGTTCGTCGGTCACGCGGCCGGCGCCGACAGCGTCACGATCGAGGAGGGCGCCGCGGACGACCGCGACGTCCTGGCCGTCTACCGGCGCGCCGGTCGTCCGGTCGCCGTGCTCGGGATGAACCAGACGCGGCTGTTCACTCGATGGCGCAAGCGGCTCGCCGCCGCCCCGTCTTGACACCGCCCCTGCCGCATTTCATGCTGCCGTTGCATATGGCACGCAGTGTTGCTCTTTACACAACGCTGTCCGGAGTCGCTCTTCCCGGCGCGTGAATGACCCCTCCACGACGTTCACCGAGGAGTGCACCGTGACCTCGACCAGCCTGCCGGAAAGCCTGATCGCCACCCTCCCCGGCTCCTCCTACACGGATCCGGGCATCTTCGCCCAGGAACAGGAGCGCATCTTCGAGACCATGTGGTTCTGCGTCGCGCGCGCCTCCGAGCTGGCGAAACCCGGCGCCTTCCGCACCGTCGACGTGGGCCGCGAGAGCATCCTGGTCACCCGCGCCCGGGACTACTCGATCCGCGCCTTCTTCAACGTCTGCCGGCACCGCGGGGCCAAGCTGTGCACGGAGGAGACCGGCGAGGTCAGGCGCGCCTTCCAGTGCCCGTACCACGCCTGGACCTACGACCTGGACGGCAAGCTCGTCGCGGCCCCCAACCTCACCAAGATGCCCGACGTCGGCCGCACCGAGTACGGCCTGGTGAGCGTGGCCGTCCGCGAATGGCTCGGCTACGTCTGGGTCTGCCTGGCGGAGAACCCGCCCTCCTTCGAGGAGGACGTCGTCGGCGAGGTGATCACCCGCCTCGGCGACGTGGAGTCGATCGAGCGCTACGGCATCCACCACCTCTCGGTCGGCAAGCGGATCGTCTACGACGTCAAGGCCAACTGGAAGCTCATCATCGAGAACTTCATGGAGTGCTACCACTGCGCCACGATCCACCCGGAACTCACCGAGGTGCTCCCCGAGTTCGCCGACGGCTACGCCGCCCAGTACTACGTCGGCCATGGCGCCGAGTTCGGCGCGGAGGTCCAGGGCTTCACCGTCGACGGCTCCGAGGGCCTCGACCGCATTCCAGGAGTCTCCGAGGACCAGGACCGCCGCTACTACGCGATCACCGTCAAGCCGCAGGTCTTCGTCAACCTCGTCCCCGACCACGTGATCTTCCACCGGATGTACCCGATGGCCGTGGACCGCACGATCGTCGAGTGCGACTGGCTCTACCTCCCGCACGTCGTCGCCGGCGGCAAGGACGTCAGCCGGTCCGTGGAGCTCTTCGACCGGGTCAACCGCCAGGACTTCGACGCCTGCGAACGCACCCAGCCCGGCATGAGCTCGCGGACGTACGCCAAGGGAGGCGTCCTCGTGCCCAGCGAGCACCACATCGGCGCCTTCCACGACTGGGTGAACGAGCGGCTCGGCACCCACCGGGGATGACTCAGCCCAGCCAGCCCATCCGGTGGCTGATCTCCTCCGCGCCCTTGACCAGCACCGGGGCGAGTTCGTGCAGGCGCTCCTCGGTGAAGCGGTACGACGGGCCCGAGGCGCTCAGCGCCGCGACGACCTCGCCGTCCTGGTTGCGGATCGGGGCGGCCATGGCGTGCAGGCCGATCTCCAGCTCCTCGAGGGTCCAGGCGTAACCGCGCTCCCGCGCCTCGGCGAGGTTCTTCTCCAGCTTCGTCTTCGCGGTCAGGGTGTGCGGGGTGACCTTCTTCAGACCGGCGTCGGCCAGCAGCGCGGCGCGCTCCTCGGCGGGCAGGTGGGCCAGCAGGATCTTGCCGCTGGACGTGGCGTGCAGCGGGGTCAGCTCTCCGACCCAGTTGTGCGCGGCGACGGCCGCCGGGCCGCGCACCTGGTAGAGGTTGATCGCGAAGCTCTCCTGCATCACGGCGATGTTGATCGTCTCGCCGATCTCCTCGGCGAGCCGCTCGCAGACCGGACGGCCCTGCTGGGTGATGTCGAGGCGTCCCGTGACGGCGCCGGCCAGGCGTACGACGCCGAAGCCGAGACGGTACTTGCCGCGCTCGCCCGCCTGCTCCACCAGACCGCGCGCCTCCAGGGCGCCGAGCAGCCGGAACGCGGTGGACTTGTGAACATCGATCTCGGCGGCCACCTCGCTGACGCCCGCCTCGCCGCGCTGGGCCAGGATCTCCAGCACGCTGATGGCACGGTCGACGGACTGCACACCGCCGGACTGTGAACTCGTCGTTTCGGTCTCTGTGCTGTAGTTGCTCACAGCGAAACTATACGCGTAGTAAACAACACACGGGCAAGCAACCTCGTCGAAACAAAGCCCTCTCAAGTTGCGTCGCTCGCAACCTGGTGCGTATAGCGCTACCAGTACTAGCATGCCTCGCGTATCTGTGGCGCGAGCGAGACGAGGCACCATGGCTTCCCTGCACTACGACTTCGTCATCGTCGGCGGCGGATCGGCCGGCAGCGCACTGGCGAACAGGCTCTCCGCGGACCCGGCGAACCGGGTACTCGTGCTGGAGGCCGGCCGGTCCGACTACCCGTGGGACGTCTTCATCCACATGCCCGCCGCGCTGACCTATCCGATCGGCAGCCGGTTCTACGACTGGAAGTACGAGTCCGAGCCCGAGCCCCACATGGGCGGCCGGCGCATCTACCACGCCCGCGGCAAGGTCCTCGGCGGCTCCAGCAGCATCAACGGCATGATCTTCCAGCGCGGCAACCCCATGGACTACGAACGCTGGGCGGCCGATCCCGGCATGGAGACCTGGGACTACGCGCACTGCCTGCCGTACTTCCGGCGGATGGAGAACTGCCTCGCGGCCGACCCGGACGACGAGTTCCGCGGCCACGACGGCCCCCTCGTGCTCGAGCGCGGTCCGGCCGTCAACCCGCTCTTCGGCGCCTTCCTCAAGGCCACCGAGGAGGCAGGCCACGCCCCCACGGACGACGTCAACGGCTACCGGCAGGAAGGCTTCGCCAGGTTCGACCGGAACGTCCACCGCGGACGCCGGCTGTCCGCCTCGAAGGCGTACCTCAAGCCCGCCATGCAGCGCCCCAACCTCACCGTCACCACCCGCGCCCTCGTCACCCGCGTCCTCTTCGAGGGCAAGCGGGCCGTCGGCGTCGAGTACCGGCGCGGCCGGGGCGCCCCCCGGCAGGTCCGCGCCGGGGAGGTCATCCTCTGCGGCGGCGCGATCAACTCCCCGCAGCTCCTCCAGCTCTCCGGTGTCGGCAACGCCGAGGAGCTGAGCGCCCTCGGCGTCGACGTCGTCCACCACCTCCCCGGCGTCGGCGAGAACCTGCAGGACCACCTGGAGGTCTACGTCCAGTACGCCTGCAGGCAGCCGGTCTCCATGCAGCCGTACATGGCGAAGTGGCGCGCCCCCCTCATCGGGCTCCAGTGGCTCTTCCGCAAGGGCCCGGCCGCCACCAACCACTTCGAGGCGGGCGGCTTCGCCCGCAGCAACGAGGACGTGGACTACCCCAACCTGATGTTCCACTTCCTGCCGGTGGCGGTCCGTTACGACGGCTCGTCGCCCGCCGGCGGCCACGGCTACCAGGTGCACGTCGGACCCATGTACTCCGACGCCGTCGGCTCGGTGAAGATCAGGAGCAGGGACCCGCGCGAGCACCCGGCACTGCGCTTCAACTACCTGTCCACCGAACAGGACCGCCGGGAGTGGGTCGAGGCGATCCGCGTGGCCCGCACCATCCTCAACCAGCCCGCACTCGCCCCCTACAACGGCGGGGAGATCTCGCCCGGGCCGTCGGTACGGACGGACGAGGAGATCCTCGCGTGGGTCGCGAAGGAGGGCGAGACCGCCCTGCACCCGTCCTGCACCTGCAGGATGGGCACCGACGAGATGGCCGTCGTCGACCCGGCCGACCTGCGCGTGCACGGGCTGGAGGGCCTGCGCGTGGTGGACGCCTCCGTCATGCCCTACGTCACCAACGGCAACATCTACGCACCGGTGATGATGATCGCGGAGAAGGCCTCCGACCTGATCCTCGGCAAGGAGCCGCCGGCGCCGTCGAAGGCCGTGTACTACCGCCATCGGGACGCCCGGCAGCAGGCCGGGTAGACGGTGGGCGCCGAAGGACTCAGGGCGCTGCTGGACAGCGTCCGCTACGAGGTGCTGCCCGCGAAGGCGACCGAGGACAAGGTCCTCGCCCACGTCCCGCGCGGCGTCGTGGTCACCGTCACGGCGTCGCCCGTCAAGGGCCTGGAGCCGACCCTCGATCTCGCGACCCGGCTCGCGGCGCACGGTTACCGTGTCGCCCCGCACGTGCCGGCGCGGCTGCTGCGGGACGACACCCACCTGAAGGAGGTCGCGGGCCGGCTGCGCGAGGCGGGCGTGGACGACGTCTTCGTGCCGGCGGGCGACGCGGACCCGCCGGCCGGGCCCTTCGACGGGGCGCTGCCCGTGCTGCGCGGGCTGGGCGAACTGGGCAGCCCCTTCGCCCGGGTGGGCGTCACCGGCTATCCCGAGAGCCATCCGCTCCTCCACGACGACGTCACCGTCCAGGCCATGTGGGACAAGCGCGAGCACGCCACGTACGTCGTGAGCAACCTCTGCTTCGACCCGCGGGTGCTGGGGGAGTGGGTCGCGCGGATCCGGCGCCGGGGCGTCACCCTGCCCCTCCACGTGGGCGTGGCGGGGCCCGTGCAGCGGGCGAAGCTGCTGGCCGTGGCGACGAGGATCGGGGTGGGGGAGTCGACGCGCTTCCTGACGAGGCACGGATCCTGGTTCCTGCGGTTCGCCGCGCCCGGGGGCTACTCGCCCGAGAGGCTGCTGACCCGCGCCGAGGCGGCCCTCACGGCGCCCTCCGCGAGGGTGGCGGGCCTGCACCTCTTCACGTTCAATCAGATCGCCGAGACGGAACGCTGGCGCCGCGCCCTGCTCGACCGCCTAGGGAGCTGAGCGTCGGTGCCGCGTGGCGAACGAGGCGGTTGTCCCCGTACGCGGCGGTGGGGGGGGGGGGGCCGACCCCCCCCCCCCCCCCCCCCCCCCCCCCCCCCCCCCCCCCCCCGCCGCCCACCGCTCAGCGGAAGACCACCGTGCGGTTGCCGTCCACCATGACGCGGCTCTCGCTGTGCCACTTGACCGCGTGCGCGAGCACCTGGGCCTCCACGTCCCGCCCCACCGTGACCAGTTCCCCGGGGTCGAGGGAGTGGTCCACGCGGACCACGTCCTGTTCGATGATCTGGCCCTCGTCCAGATCCGGGGTCACGTAGTGCGCCGTCGCGCCGACGAGCTTCACTCCGCGGTCGTAGGCCTGCTCGTAGGGGCGAGCGCCCTTGAAGCTGGGGAGGAAGGAGTGGTGGATGTTGATGGCACGACCCTCGAGCTGCTTGCACAGGTCGTCGGAGAGGATCTGCATGTACCGGGCCAGCACCACCAGGTCGACGTCCAGTTCGCGCACCAGCTCCAGCAGCCGTGCCTCGGCCTCCGCCTTGGTGTCCCGGGTGACCGGGACGTGGTGGAAGGGGATGCCGTAGGACTCGGCCAGGCCCTCGTGGTCGCGGTGGTTGGAGACGATCGCGGGGACCTCGATGTTGAGCGCGCCGGTGCGCCGGCGGAACAGCAGATCGTTCAGGCAGTGGCCGAACCTGGACACCATGATGAGGGTCCGGGTCGGGGTCGACGCGTCCCGCAGGGTCCACGAGATGCGGTGGGCCTCCGCGACGGGGCCGAATCGGTGACGGAGACCTTCCGGACCGGTGTGCGGGTCGGACACGTCGAAGTGGACCCTCATGAAGAAACGGCCCTGGCGCCGGTCGTCGAACTGCTGGCTCTCCAGGATGTTGCCGGAGTTCCTGACGAGGAAGCCGCTCACGGCGTGGACCAGTCCCGCGCTGTCGGGACACGAGAGAGTGAGGACGTACTCACGGCCAGGTTGCGGTCGAGGGGACATGTGCGGCCTCCGCTGGTGCGTAATGCACAACATGGTGAGCGATACGCAACATCGTCGGCTCGGTGGCCGCTCGCGGTCAAGAGTGGCCGGGCGACTGTGTCCCGGGTGAAATCGTCATCCGCCAACCTCTTGACGTATGTCTGCACATTCGCCAGGGTGTTCCACCACAAGCAATTGGATGCACGATGCGCAACGCATTCCGGCTGAAGGGCTTGGCGCGTGGCAGACCTGTATGTGGACGGGACATGGCGGGAGCCGGTTGCCGGCGGGCGCCGGGACATCCGTTGCCCCGCTGACGGCACGCTCTCCGCGACCGTATCGGAGGGAACCCGCCCCGACGCCGAGGCGGCGATCGCCGCGGCCCGCCGCGCCTTCGACGAGGGACCCTGGCCGCGCACCCCCGAACGGGAGCGTGGGGCGCTGCTGTTGCGCACCGCCGACCTCATCGAGCGCGACGCCAAGGAGTTCGCCCGCGCCGAGTCCCTCGACACCGGCAAGCGGCTGGTGGAGAGCGAGTACGACATCGCCGACGTCGTCTCCTGCTTCCGCTACTACGGCGGGCTCGCGGGCACCGCCGCCGGACGGGTGATCGACACCGGCCGCGACGACGCCGTCAGCCGCGTCGTGTACGAACCCGTCGGCGTGTGCGGGCTGATCACCCCCTGGAACTACCCGCTGCTCCAGGCGTCCTGGAAGGTCGCCCCCGCCCTCCTCGCGGGCAACACGATCGTCCTCAAGCCGAGTGAACTGACGCCCTCCACCTCCATCCTGCTGCTGAAGGCGCTCGAGGAGGCCGGGCTCCCGCCCGGCGCCGCCAACCTCGTCCTGGGCGCCGGGCCCGAGGTGGGCGCACCGCTGGCCGAGGACCCCGCCGTCGACATGGTCTCCTTCACCGGCGGCCTCGAGACCGGCCGGCGCATCATGGCCAGCGCCGCCGCGACCGTGAAGAAGGTCGCGCTGGAACTCGGCGGCAAGAACCCCAACGTGGTCTTCGCCGACGCCGACTTCGAGACGGCCGTGGACTTCGCCCTCACGGCCGTCTTCCTGCACTCCGGGCAGGTCTGCTCGGCCGGCGCCCGGCTGATCGTCGAGGACTCCCTGCACGACCGCTTCGTCGACGAGGTCGTCCGCCGCGCCCGGCGGATCCGTCTGGGCGGCCCCTTCGACCCCGAGGCCGAGACCGGCGCGCTGATCTCGGCCCGGCACCGCGAGAAGGTCGAGGCGTATGTCGCGGCCGGCCTCGCCGAGGGCGCCGTACTGCGCTGCGGTGGCGAGCGCCCCGCCGACCCCGCCCTCGCGAACGGCCACTTCTACCCGCCGACCGTCCTCGACGAGTGCCGGCAGGACATGCGCGTGGTGCACGAGGAGTCCTTCGGACCCGTGCTGACCGTCGAGCGCTTCACCGACGAGGACGACGCCGTACGCATCGCCGACGACACCGAGTACGGGCTGGCCGGAGCCGTGTGGACGCAGGACGCGGGCAAGGCGCAGCGGGTCGCCCGGCGGCTGCGCCACGGCACGGTGTGGATCAACGACTACCACCCCTATGTGCCGCAAGCGGAATGGGGCGGATTCGGGCGTTCGGGCGTGGGCCGGGAGCTGGGACCGACCGGCCTGGACGAGTACCGAGAGCCCAAGCACATCTGGCAGAACATCCAACCCCGGCCGCAGCACTGGTTCCGCGGCTGAACGCCGAAAAGAGGTCGATCGTGACCCCCACACAGACCGAGGTGCCGCAGCGGCGCGGCACGCCCCAGGACACGGACGGCACTCCGGTCATCTCCGTGCGCAATCTGTGGAAGGTGTTCGGGCCGAAGGCCGAGCGGGTGCCGGACTCCCAGGAGCTGTGCGGGCTCACCCGCCGCGAACTGATGGACCGCACCGGATGCACGGCCGCGGTACGCGATGTGAACTTCGACGTCGCGCCGGGCGAGGTATTCGTCGTCATGGGCCTGTCCGGATCCGGCAAGTCCACCCTGGTGCGCTGTCTCACCCGGCTGATCGAACCCACCGCGGGCGAGGTCGTCTTCGAGGGCGAGGACATCCGCGACGCGGACGCGGGGCGGCTGCGCGAGCTGCGCCGGCGCAAGTTCTCCATGGTCTTCCAGCACTTCGGGCTGTTGCCGCACCGCCGTGTCGTCGACAACGTGGCCTTCGGCCTGGAGATCCGCGGCATGAGCAGGGCCGAGCGCACCAGGAGGGCCCTGGAGGTCGTCGAGCTGGTCGGGCTCGCCGGCTACGAGAACTCCTACCCCGACCAGCTCTCCGGCGGTATGCAGCAGCGCGTCGGCCTCGCCCGGGCCCTGGCCGGCGACCCCGACGTGCTCTTCTTCGACGAGCCGTTCTCGGCGCTCGACCCGCTGATCCGCCGTGACATGCAGAACGAGGTCATCCGGCTGCACCGTGAGGTCGGCAAGACGATGGTGTTCATCACCCACGACCTCTCCGAGGCGCTCAAGCTGGGCGACCGCATCCTCATCATGCGCGACGGCAGGACGGTCCAGTGCGGCACGGGCGACGAGCTGGTCGGCGCCCCGGCCGACGACTACGTACGCGAGTTCGTCAAGGACGTGCCGCGCGGCGACGTGCTCACCCTCCGGTGGATCATGCGCGCGCCGGAGGACGGCGACGCCCTGGACGGTCCCGAACTGGGCCCGGACGTCGTGGTGCGGGAAGCGACCCGGGCGGTCCTGGCGGCCGACAAGCCGGTCAAGGTCGTCGAGGACGGCAAGCTGCTCGGCATCGTCGGCGACGAGGAGATCCTCGCGGTGGTCGCCGGGCAGGAAGGCGACAAGCGATGACCGTCGCCGTGGAGAAACCCGAACAACCGGAGCAGACGCGGACGGCGGAACGCCCGGCGCCCGACGCGGGCGTCCGCGGGATCAGCCGTCGCTCGGTGGTCGGCGCGATCCTGCTCGTCTGGCTGGTGCTGTTCGCCGTGCTGCGCGGACGGGACACCCTGTCCCTGGCGGCGGCGGACCTCACCGGTCTGCACCGGTGGTTCAACGACGTCAACGACTCGATCGGCGCGAACCGCAACTCCAACCCGCTCTTCCTCTACTTCTTCAACGAGATCCGTCTGGTCGTCGACACCCTGGTGACCTTCGTCCAGCACCTGATCTCGCAGCCCTCCGACGGCCGCCCCGTCCCGTGGATCGGGTGGCTCGGCGTCGTCGGCATCGCGGGCTACGTCTCCTGGGCGGTGGGCAACTGGCGGGTCGCGCTGCTGGCCGTGGCCGGGTTCACCTTCCTCGGCCTGCAGGGCCTGTGGCAGGAGAGCATGGACACCCTGGCCCTCACCCTCTCCGCGGTCCTGGTGGCGCTGCTGTTCGCCGTCCCGCTCGGCGTGTGGGCGGGGCTGTCCGACCGGTTCGACCGGATCGTGACACCGTTCCTCGACTTCATGCAGACGATGCCGACCTTCGTCTACCTGGCCCCGCTGACGCTGTTCTTCCTCATCGGCCCGGCCTCCGCCACCATCGCCACCCTGATCTACGCCGCGCCGCCGGCGATCCGCATCACCGCGCACGCCATCCGCTCCGTACCCAGGACCACCGTGGAGGCGGCCGACTCGCTCGGCGCGACACGGCGGCAGGCGCTACTGAAGGTCCTGCTGCCGATGTCCAGGCGGACCGTGGTGATGGGCGTCAACCAGACCATCATGGCCGCCCTGGCCATGGTGACCATCGCGGCCCTGATCGACGCGCCCGGCCTCGGCAAGACCGTCGTCCAGGCGCTGCAGTCGCTCGACGTGGGAACGGCCTTCAACGCGGGCCTGGCGATCGTGGTGATGGCGATCGTCCTGGACCGGGTCACGACCGCGGCCGGCGACCGTGAGGAGGCGGCCCGGCGTTCGGAGAACCGCTTCCTGGCCTGGCGGCGGCCGCTGCTGGGCGCGGGCGCGGCGGTCACGGCGGTCCTGGTGTACCTGTCGCACACCTATGTGTGGGCGGCGGAGTTCCCCGGGGAGGGCGATGTCGGCCGTTCCGTCGCGCAGGCCGCCGACACCGCCACCACCTGGGCGCAGGACAACCTGTCCGGCGTCACCAACGCCTTCCGCGACGCCCTCACCAACGGTCTGCTCAACCCGTTCCAGTCCCTCCTCACCGACTCACCGTGGTGGCTCGTCGCCGCGGCGCTGATCGCGTTCGGCGTGGTGTTCGGCGGCCGGCGCGCCGGGCTCACCACCGCCGTGTGCGTGGGTCTGCTGGTCGGCACGGGCCTGTGGTCGGACGGCATGACGACGCTGGCGTCGACCCTCGTGGCGACGGTGCTGGTGATGGTGCTCGGGGTCTTCTTCGGCGTGTGGATGGGGCGCAGCCCGCTCGTCGACCGGCTGGTGCGGCCGACGCTGGACGCGGCACAGGTCATGCCGCCGTTCGTGTATCTCGTGCCGTTCCTCGCACTGTTCGGCGCGACCCGCTTCACGGCCATCGTCGCCGCCGTCGTCTACGCGGCGCCGGTCGCCATCAAGATCATCGCGGACGGGGTGCGGGCCGTGCCCGAGACCACCGTCGAAGCGGCGACCTCCGCCGGGTGCACCACCTGGCAGATCATCACCAAGGTTCAACTGCCGATGTCACGCGGTGCCCTGACGCTCGCCACCAACCAGGGCCTGATCTACGTGCTGTCGATGGTCGTCGTGGGCGGCCTGGTGGGCGCGGGCGCCCTCGGCTACGACGTCGTGGCCGGCTTCTCGCAGGGACAGCTGTACGGCAAGGGGCTGGCGGCGGGGCTCGCCATCGTCCTCCTCGGAGTCATGTTCGACCGGATCACTCAGGCAGCGGCGCGACGCGTGAGCGCGTAAGGAGCACTGACCATGGCAGGGCAAGCAAGACAGTGGAGAGTCGGCGCGGCCGGCATGGCGGTCCTCGGCCTCACCCTCACCGCCTGCGGCGGTGCGAAGGTCGGTGACAGCTCCGAGGCCTCGAGCAGCGGCTCGGGCGGGTGCGGAACCTTCAACCTCGCCGTCAACCCCTGGGTGGGTTACGAGGCCGACGCGGCGGTCGTCGCGTACGTCGCGGAGGAGAGACTCGGCTGCGAGGTCACCAAGAAGGACCTGAAGGAGGAGATCGCCTGGCAGGGCTTCGGGACGGGCGAGGTCGACGCCGTCATCGAGAACTGGGGCCACGACGACCTGAAGAAGAAGTACATCACCGATCAGAAGACCGCGGTCGAGGCGGGTTCGACCGGCAACAAGGGCCTCATCGGCTGGTACGTGCCCCCGTGGCTGGCGAAGGCGCACCCCGACATCACCGACTGGAAGAACCTCAACAAGTACGCGTCGAGGTTCAGGACGTCGGAATCGGGCGGCAAGGGTCAGCTCCTCGACGGCGACCCGTCCTTCGTCACCAACGACGAGGCGCTGGTGAAGAACCTGGAACTGGACTTCAAGGTGGTGTACGCGGGCAGCGAGACCGCGCTCATCCAGGCGTTCCGCAAGGCGGAGAAGAACAAGGAATGGGTGATCGGCTACTTCTACGAGCCGCAGTGGTTCATGTCCGAGGTGCCGCTGGTCAAGGTCAAGCTGCCGGCGTACACGGAGGGCTGTGACGCCGACGCGGCCAAGGTTGCCTGCGACTATCCCGTGTACGACCTGGACAAGATCGTCAGCGCGAAGTTCGCCCGGTCCGGCAGCCCGGCCTACGACCTGGTGAAGAACTTCAACTGGACGAACGACGACCAGAACCTCGTGGCCAAGTACATCGCGGTGGACAAGATGTCGCCGGAGGCGGCGGCGAAGAAGTGGGTCGAGGCCAACCCGGACAAGGTCGACGCCTGGCTCTCGTAGCGCCGAGCCGAGAAGCGGCCGAACACGCCCGGCGGGCGGTGCGCACACACGCGCACCGCCCGCCGGGCACCGCTGTGTTCCGGGCTGTTTTCCGACGTCACGCACCCCCTTGACACCCCCTCCTCGTGCCAGGCACATTGAGTTGCGCAACCTGAATCCTGTTGCGTACACAGCAACTGGACGGTTCTGACTCCGGAGGTGCGGCGATGGCGGGACCCCGAGTGGTGATCATCGGAGCGGGCGTCGTGGGAGCGGCCCTCGCGGACGAGATCTCCGCACGCGGCTGGACCGAGGTGACCGTGGTCGACCAGGGCCCGCTGCCCGCCACCGGGGGCTCCAGCTCGCACGCCCCCGGCCTGGTCTTCCAGACCAACCCCTCCAAGACCATGACCGAGCTGGCCCGCTACACCGTCGAGAAGTTCAGCTCCCTGGACGTCGACGGACAGCCCTGCTTCCTCCAGGTCGGCGGCCTCGAGGTGGCGACCACCCCCGAGCGCCTCACGGAGCTGCACCGCCGCCACGGCTGGATCACCGCCTGGGGCGTCGAGGCCCGCCTCCTGAACCCCGAGGAGTGCGTCGAGCGGCACCCGCTGCTGAACCGGGACAGGATCCTCGGCGGCCTCCTGGTGCCGACCGACGGCCTCGCCAAGGCCGTCCTCGCCGTCGAGGCCCAGATCCGCCGGGCCACCGAGCGGGGCGTGCGCTTCCTCGACCGGCACGAGGTCCTCGACGTACGGCAGAGCGAGGGCCGCGTCACCGGCGTCCTCACCGACCGGGGCGAGATCCCCGCCGACGTCGTCGTGTGCTGCGCCGGCATCTGGGGCCCGAGGATCGCCCGCATGGTCGGCATGAACCTGCCGCTCACCCCGCTCGCGCACCAGCTCGCCTGGACGGGGCCGGTCCCGGCCCTGGCCGGCCAGACCGAGGAGGCGGTGCGCCCGATCCTGCGCCACCAGGACGCCGACCTCTACTACCGGGACCGCTTCGACACCCTGGGCATCGGCTCCTACGGCCACCGCCCCATGCCGGTCTCCGCCGACGACATCCTCCCCGTGGACGAGGCAGGCGGCATGCCGTCCGTCCTGGAGTTCACCGAGGAGGACTTCGAGGACGCCTGGACCGAGACCCGATCGCTGCTCCCGGCGACGAGGGAGGCCAAGGTCGAGGAGGGCATCAACGGCCTGTTCTCCTTCACCACCGACGGCTACCCGCTCCTCGGCGAGTCCGCGCAGGTCAAGGGTTTCTGGGTGGCGGAAGCGGTCTGGGTCACCCACTCCGCCGGCGTCGGCCGGGCCGTCGCCGAATGGCTCGTCGACGGCTACTGTTCCTCGTTCGACCTGCACGAGTGCGACGTCAACCGCTTCGAGCCGCACCAGCTCTCCCCGGAGTACGTACGGGCCCGCGACTGCCGGAACTTCGTCGAGGTCTACGACATCCTCCACCCCCTCCAGCCCTCGGGTGAGCCGCGCCCCATCCGCACCAGCCCCTTCCACGCCCGCCAGCGGGAGCGGGGCGCCTTCTTCCTGGAGGCGAACGGCTGGGAGCGCCCGCAGTGGTACGAGGCCAACGCCCCTCTCGTCGAGGGGCGCGGCATCCCCGCCCCCGACGACTGGGCGGCGCGGTACTGGTCGCCCATCGTCGGCGCCGAGGCCCAGGCCACCCGCGAGACCGTCGCGATGTACGACATGACGGCCCTCAAGCGGCTCGAGGTGGCCGGTCCCGGCGCCGCGGCCTTCCTGGAGCGCCTGTGCACCGGCAAGGTGGCCAAGTCGGTCGGCTCCGTGACGTACACGCTGCTGCTGGACCACCACGGCGGCATCCGCAGCGACATCACCGTCGCCCGGCTGGCCCGCGACCTCTTCCAGGTCGGTGCGAACGGCAACCTGGACCTCGACTGGCTCACCCGCCACCTGCCCGCCGACGGCACGGTCCAGGTCCGCGACATCACCCCCGGCACCTGCTGCGTCGGCCTGTGGGGCCCGCTCGCCCGCAAGGTCCTGCAGCCCCTGGCGGACGAGGACTTCTCCGACGACGGCTTGAAGTACTTCCGCGCCCGGCGCGCCCACATCGGCCCGGTCCCCGTCACCGCCATGCGCCTGTCGTACGTCGGAGAACTCGGCTGGGAGCTGTACACCACCGCCGACCTCGGACAGAAGCTGTGGGACACCCTCTGGCAGGCGGTCGAGCCGCTGGGCGGCGTCGTCGCCGGCCGCGGCGCCTTCAACAGCCTGCGCCTGGAGAAGGGGTACCGCTCCTTCGGCACCGACATGACCTACGAACACGACCCCTACGAGGCCGGGATCGGCTTCGCCGTCAAGCCCGACAAGGAGGACTTCGTCGGCAAGGAGGCGCTGCAGCGGCGCAGGGCCGATGTGCGGCGCAAACTGACCTGCCTCACCATCGACGACCCGCACGCGGTCGTCATGGGCAAGGAACCGGTGTACGACGGCGACCGCCCCGTCGGCTACGTCACCAGCGCCGCCTACGGCTACACGATCGGCAAGGGCATCGCCTACGCGTGGCTCCCGGCCGACCTGACCACCCCCGGCACCGGCGTGCACATCGCGTACTTCGACCGGCGCGTCGAGGCGGTCGTCGCCGAGGAGCCCCTGTTCGACCCGGCGATGTCCCGTCTTCGTGGCTAGCCACGCCGGCCTGCCGGCCCTGTCGGCCTGAACCGCGAGGGGACCACCGCCGGTGACCGCACGACTGCCCGACGGCAGGGCGACCGCCGCCGAGACGCGGCGTGAACCCGCCGAGGGAAAGGCGAACGCCGTGTGCACGCGTTGAACAGTCACCTGGCGGAGCTGGACCCGGAGGTCCACGCCGCCGTCCGTGCCGAACGGCACCGCAGGCGGTCCCCCGCCGCCGGAGCCCGCGTCCTGGCGGAACCCCGCTCCATCCGCACCCGTCCGACCACGGAGACGTCCGATGAGCCCCCGCACCCCCGGCGCCGAACTCCCCGAACACCCCGACCGGCTGTGGCGCACGCCCGAGCCGAAGCGCTCGTACGACGTGATCGTCGTGGGCGGCGGCGGCCACGGCCTCGCCACCGCCCACTACCTGGCGAAGAACCACGGCATCACCGATGTCGCCGTGCTCGAGAAGGGCTGGCTCGCGGGCGGCAACATGGCCCGCAACACCACGATCATCCGCTCCAACTACCTGTGGGACGAGAGCGCCGGCATCTACGAGCACGCGCTCGGACTGTGGGAGGGCCTGGAGGAGGAGCTCGACTACCCCATCCTCTTCTCCCAGCGCGGCGTGCTGAACCTGGCCCACAGCCTGCAGGACGTCCGCGACAGCGTGCGCCGCGTCGAGGCCAACCGCCTGAACGGCGTGGACGCCGAATGGCTGGACGCCGAGCAGGTCAAGGACGTCTGCCCGATCGTCGACATCTCGCCCGACGTGCGCTACCCCGTCCTGGGCGGCACCTACCAGCCGCGCGCCGGCATCGCCAAGCACGACCACGTCGCCTGGGGCCTGGCCCGCTCCGCCGACGCCGCCGGGATCGACATCATCCAGAACTGCGAGGTCACCGGCCTCGACATCGTCGGCGGCCGGGTGGTCGGCGTACGGACCACGCTGGGCCCGATCGCGGCGGGCAAGGTGGCGCTCTGCTCGGCGGGCCACACCTCGGTGCTGGCGGCGATGGCGGGCATCCGACTCCCCTTGCAGAGTCATCCGTTGCAGGCCCTCGTCTCCGAGCTCCTGGAGCCGGTGCACCCGACGGTCGTCATGTCCAACGCGGTCCACGTGTACGTCAGCCAGGCGCACAAGGGCGAGCTGGTCATGGGCGCGGGCATCGACGCGTACACCTCCTACACCCAGCGCGGCGCCTTCCACATCATCGAGGAGCAGATGGCGGCGGCCCTGGAACTCTTCCCGGTCTTCGCCCGGGCCCACGTACTGCGCACCTGGGGCGGCATCGTCGACGTCAGCCCCGACGCCTCACCGATCGTCGGGCTCACCCCGGTGGACAACCTCTACCTCAACTGCGGCTGGGGGACCGGAGGCTTCAAGGCCACCCCGGGGGTCGGCTGGGTCTACGCCCACACCATCGCCCACGACGCCCCTCACCCCCTCAACGCCCCCTTCTCGCTCGACCGTTTCACCACCGGCGCGCTCGTCGACGAGCACGGCGCGGCCGCGGTGGCCCACTAGGGAGCCGAAACCCATGCTGCTGATCCCCTGCCCCTGGTGCGGGCCCCGCGACGAGGCCGAGTTCCACTACGGAGGTCAGGCACACGTGCCGTATCCCGAGGACCCGGCGGCCCTCGGCGACGAGGAGTGGGCCCGGTACCTGTTCTTCCGTGACAACCCGAAGGGCCCCTTCGCCGAGCGGTGGAGCCACGCGGCCGGGTGCCGCCGCTGGTTCAACGCGGTGAGGGACACGTCGACGAACGAGATCCTGGCGGTGTACCGGGTGGGCGAGGAGCGCCCGGCGACCGTCGAGCCCGGGCCGGTGCATCCGGCCCGTCCGGAGGTGCCCCCTCCGGGGGAGTCCGAGGACGAGGCGCCGTCAGGGCCGAACAAGGGTCCGGCGGCGGAACCCGCGGCGGGGGTCCAGGGGGCCGGGCCCATGGCCACGGAGAGGGGCGGGGTGGGGGAGCATCAGCCGTTCCGCCACCCCACCCGCGGCCGAGTCGACCGCGACCAGCCCCTGCGCTTCACCTTCGACGGCACGGCGTACACGGGCTACCGCGGCGACACCCTCGCCTCCGCCCTGCTGGCCAACGGCGTCGTCCAGACCGGCACCAGCATCAAGTTCGGCCGCCCCCGCGGCATCTTCTCGGCCGGCGTCGAGGAGCCGAACGCCGTCGTCCAGATCGAGGCTCCCTTCCCGGAGCCGATGCTCCCCGCGACGACCGTCGAGTTGTACGACGGCCTGGTCGCGAGCAGTCTCCCCGGCCAGGGCCGCCTGGCCACCGAACCGGACCCCGCCCGCTACGACGCCGTCCACGCCCACTGCGACCTGCTGGTCGTCGGCGCGGGCCCGGCCGGCCTCGCGGCCGCCGCGGCGGCCGCGAGGAGCGGCGCACGCGTCGTCCTCGCCGACGACCAGCCGGAGCCGGGCGGCAGCCTGCTCGGCACGGCCGAACACCTCGACTGGGTCGAGGCGACCGCCGCGCTGCTCGACGCCGCCCCGGAGGTCCGCGTCCTGCGCCGCACCACCGTCTTCGGTCACTACGACGACAACCACCTCCTCGCCGTGGAGCGCCGCACCAACCACCTCGGCGCCGAGGCCCCCGGCAACGTCTCCCGCGAGCGCGTCTGGCGCATCCGAGCACGACGTGTCGTGCTCGCCACCGGCGCCCACGAGCGCTCGACGGCCTTCGCGGACAACGACCGCCCCGGAGTGATGCTGGCCGCCTCGGCCCGCGCCCACGTCAACCGCCACGGTGTCCTGCCCGGCCGCCACGCGGTCGTCTTCACCACCAACGACAGCGCCTACGCGGCAGCGCTGGACCTCGCAGGGGCGGGCGTCGACGTCACGGCGATCGTCGACACCCGCGCGGAACCGGGGGAGTGGGCGGACCGTGCCCGGCAGGCCGGCATCGAGGTGCTGTCCGGGCACGCCGTCACCGGCACCGAAGGCGCCCCCCGTCTCACCGCCGTGACCGTCGCCCCGTACGGCGAGAGCGCGGGACGACGGGAGTTCGCCGCCGACCTGCTCCTCGTCTCCGGCGGCTGGAACCCGGTGGCACACCTGTTCAGCCAGGCGGGCGGCAAGCTGCGCTACGACGAGGCGCTCGGCGCCTTCGTCCCGGACACCTGCCGGCAGGCGGTCGAGGTCGCGGGCAGTGCGAGCGGCGTCTTCGACCTGGCCCGGGTCCTCGCGCAGGGCGCAGCCGCCGGTGCCCGCGCGGTCGAGGCCGAGGGCTACACCGCCGAGGCGCCCCGCCTCCCGCGAGTGCCCGCGCAGCCGCATACCCCGCCCATGCGGGTCTTCACCGTCCCGGGCCGTGAGGGCGCCCCCCGCTTCGTCGACCTCCAACGCGACGTCACCGTCGACGACCTCGTCCGCGCGACCGGCGCCGGCCTGCGCTCGGTGGAGCACACCAAGCGCTACACCACGGCCGGCACCGCCAACGACCAGGGCAAGACGTCCGGGGTCCTGGCCAGTGGCGTCGTCGCCGAACTGCTCGGGGTGGAGGTCTCGGCACTCGGCACGACCACCTTCCGGCCGCCGTACACGCCGGTCTCCTTCGCCACGCTCGCGGGCCGGGACCGCGGGGCGCTGCACGACCCGATCCGCACGACGGCCCTGCACGCGTGGCACGTCGCGCACGGCGCCCTGTTCGAGAACGTCGGCCAGTGGAAGCGGCCCTGGTACTACCCGCAGGACGGCGAGGACAGGGAGGCCGCCGTACTGCGCGAGTGCCGGGCGGCCCGCGAGGGCGTGGCCTTCATGGACGCCTCCACCCTCGGGAAGATCGACGTGCAGGGCCCGGACGCCGCCGTCCTCCTCGACCGGCTCTACACCAACATGATGAGCACCCTGAAGGTCGGCATGATCCGCTACGGCGTCATGTGCCGGCTCGACGGCATGGTCTTCGACGACGGAACCGTCATGCGCCTCGCCCAGGACCGCTTCCTGGTCACCACGACGACGGGCAACGCGGCCGCCGTACTGGACTGGATGGAGGAGTGGCTGCAGACGGAATGGCCCGAACTCCGGGTCCACTGCACCTCTGTCACCGAACAGTGGGCCACCGTCGCCCTGGTCGGCCCCCGCTCACGCGCGGTCCTCGGCGCACTCGCCCCCGAACTCGCCGTGGGCAACGAGGACTTCCCCTTCATGGCATGGCGGGAGACCACGGTCGCGGGCATCGGCGCCCGGGTGTGCCGGATCAGCTTCTCCGGCGAACTGGCCTACGAGATCAACGTGTCACCGTGGGAGGCCCTCGCCCTGTGGGAGGCGCTGTACGAGACGGGAGCCCCGTACGGCATCACCCCCTACGGCACGGAGACCATGCACGTCCTGCGGGCGGAGAAGGGCTACCCGATTATCGGCCAGGACACCGACGGCACGGTCACGCCCCAGGACCTCGGCATGAGCTGGGCGGTGTCGAAGAAGAAGCCGGACTTCATCGGCAAGCGGTCCCACGCCCGCGCCGACACCGTCCGCCCCGACCGCAAGCACCTGGTGGGCCTGCTCCCCGAGGACCCGGGGGCCTTCCTCCCCGAGGGCACGCACCTGGTCGCCGACGGCGTGCTGCCCCCGCCGCCCGTCCCCATGCTCGGCCACGTCACCTCCAGCTACCGCAGCGCCGCCCTCGGGCGGACCTTCGCGCTCGCCCTGGTCAAGGGCGGCCGGGACCGCATCGGCGAGCGGCTGTACGCCCCCGTGGGCGACCGGCTGATCCCGGTGACCGTCGCAAGCCCCGTCCTCTACGACCCCGAGGGAGCCCGCCGCGATGGCTGACACCGCCCCGACCGCCCCCCTCCGCAGCCCCCTGTCGCGGGCCGCCGACCGGCTGGCCTCCGCGACGCGCGCCTCCCGGGGCGCGGTGCGGCTGGCCGAGCTGCCCTTCCTGGCCCAGGTCGACCTGCGCCTCGACGCCAAGGGTGCTGCGGCGGACGCCGTGGGCGTCGCGCTGGACCTCCCCCTGCCCCTCGAACCCAACACCGTCGTACGCGGCGGTCGGCTGACCGCGCTGTGGCTCGGCCCGGACGAGTGGCTGCTGGTGGGTCCGCCGGCGATCCAGCGGTACCTGGAGAGCCGGATCCGGGCGGCGGCCGCGGACGAGCCCGTCTCCGTCACCGACGTCTCAGCCCAGCGCACGACGCTCCTCGTCTCCGGGCCCCGCGCCCGGGACCTGCTGTCCCACGGCTGCTCGCTGGACCTGCACCCGCGGGCCTTCGGCGCCGGACGCTGCGCCCAGACCACACTGGGCCGCACCCAGGTCGTTCTGGTCGCCCGGGACGAAGCGAGGGCCGGTTTCTGGGTGCTGGTCCGTTCGTCCTACGCGGCCCACCTGGCGGACTGGCTGCTCGACGCGGCGACGGAGTACGTCTCAAGGGGCGACTGAGGGCGGAGGGCGACGACGACCTCTGTCCCGGTGCGCTACGCACGCCCGCGGCCGCGGTGAACGCCCGGCGGCAGCGCGTGCGGCCCCGTCGCACCCTCTTTCCGGCGGCACCCCCACCGTGACCGGCGCCGCCGGGACCGGTCGGGGGGTGCCGTTGTGCCGACCGGGTCTTGCCCGGCCGCCGGAAACCCGTCACACTGATACCGAACGAATGGTCGGTTGGGAAGCGGGTATCGATGACCACGACACACTCCGCCGAGGCGTCACCACCCCCGGAGCAGCTTCAGGAGCACTTCGACGCCACGATCGCGCGTGACCAGCGGATCGAGCCGCGCGACTGGATGCCGGAGGGCTACCGCAAGACCCTCGTCCGGCAGATCGCGCAGCACGCGCACTCGGAGATCATCGGCATGCAGCCCGAGGGCGAGTGGATCACCCGCGCGCCGTCACTGCGCCGCAAGGCCATCCTGTTCGCCAAGGTGCAGGACGAGGCCGGGCACGGGCTGTACCTGTACTCGGCGGCGGAAACCCTGGGCGCCGACCGCGCGGACCTGACCGAGCGGCTGATCGAGGGCCGCCAGAAGTACTCCTCGATCTTCAACTACCCGACGCTGAGCTTCGCGGACGTCGGGGTGATCGGCTGGTTCGTGGACGGCGCGGCGATCTGCAACCAGGTGCCGCTGTGCCGCAGCTCGTACGGGCCGTACGCGCGCGCGATGGTGCGGATCTGCAAGGAGGAGTCCTTCCACCAGCGGCAGGGCTACGAACTGCTGATGACGATGATGCGCGGCACCGAAGCCCAGCGCGAGATGGTGCAGGACGCCGTGAACCGCTGGTGGTGGCCGTCCCTGATGATGTTCGGTCCGCCCGACGACGCCTCCCCCAACTCCGCGCGGTCCATGGCCTGGAAGATCAAGCGGCACAGCAACGACGAGCTGCGGCAGCGGTTCGTGGACATGACCGTCCCGCAGGCCGAGAAGCTCGGGGTCACCCTGCCCGACCCGGAGCTGCGCTGGAACGCCGAGCGCGGCCACCACGACTTCGGCACGCCCGACTGGGACGAGCTGATGCGGGTCATCAAGGGCGACGGACCGTGCAACGCCGAGCGGATGGAGCGGCGCAGGACCGCCCACGAGGAAGGGGCCTGGGTACGCGAGGCGGCCACCGCCCACGCGGCCAAGCAGGCGGCCCGCGCCGAGAAGGGAGCGGTGGCATGACCGCCGAGAAGCAGGGATGGCCGCTGTACGAGGTCTTCGTGCGCGGCAAGCGCGGGCTCAACCACGTCCACGTGGGTTCGCTGCACGCGGCGGACGACGCGATGGCGCTCACCCACGCGCGTGACTTGTACACGCGGCGCAACGAGGGCGTCTCGATCTGGGTGGTGCGCTCGGAGCACATAGCCGCCTCCACCCGCGACGAGAAGGACCCCTTCTTCGCGCCCAGCGCCGACAAGGTCTACCGCCACCCGACCTTCTACGACATCCCCGACGACGTCCCGCACATCTGAAGGAGAGGGCATGAGCGACGACCACGTCTACCTGACCCTCGCCGAGGGACACGAGGACGACGCCCGCTGGGCCTACGGCACCGGCTTCGAGGACCCGTTGCACGGCGTGGACACCACCGTGCCCGAGGGCGTCGACGCCTCCCGCCTCGCCGCGGACTGCGTGACCCTGGCCGACGACGCCCTGGTCAGCGCCCAGCGGCTCGCCGAGTGGACCACCCGCGCCCCCGAGCTGGAGGAGGAGGTCGCGCTGGCCAACATCGGCCTCGACCTCCTCGGCCAGGCCCGCCTTCTGTACGCCCGCGCCGGGCAGGTCGACGGCACCGGCCGCGGCGAGGACGCCTACGCCTACTTCCGGGACCCCGGCGACTTCCGCAACGTACGCCTGGCCGAACTGCCCAACGGGGACTTCGCGTTCTCCGTCGTCAGGCTCCTGATCCTGTCCAGTTGGCGCCTCGCCCACTTCGAGCACCTCGCGTCCCACCCCGACCCGGTCCTGTCGGCCATCGCCGCCAAGGGCGTCAAGGAGCTGACGTACCACCGGCAGTACGCCGCCGAGTGGGCGGTGCGCCTGGGCGACGGCACCGAGGAGTCCCACCGCCGGATGCGCCGGGCCCTGAAGGAAGCGGCTCCGTACCTGGCGGAGCTGTTCACGGCGTACGACGGACGGGACGAGGTCGTCTCCGTCCTGCGCCAGGTCACCGAGGCCGCCGGACTGCCCATGCCGGTGTACCGGCCGCTGCCCGGCGACGGCCGCACGGGAACGCACACCGAACATCTCGCCCCGTTGCTCGCCGAGTTGCAGGGCGTGGCCCGCGCCCACCCGGAGGCGACATGGTGACGGCCCTGCTCGACGCCCGGCGCGCCCGGCGCATCGCCGAGCAGGTGCCGGACCCCGAGCTGCCCATGCTCACGCTGGCCGACCTCGGCGTCCTGCGCGGCGTCGAGCTGACCGGGGAGGGCACGGTGGTGGCGCGTCTGACGCCGACCTACTCGGGCTGCCCGGCCATGGCGGAGATGCGGGCCGACGTCGCCGCGCGGCTGCGGGACGCCGGATACGCGCGCGTGGAGATCCGTACCGTTCTCGACCCGCCGTGGACCAGCGACTGGATCACCGAGGCCGGCCGGCGCAAGCTCGCCGAGCACGGCATCGCGCCGCCCGGGGCCGCCCCCCGCCGCACCGCCGGTCCGGTCCCGCTCGTGCTGTCGCCCACCTGGCGCACGGTGCCCTGCCCCCGCTGCGGTTCGGCGGACACCGAGGAGACCTCCCGCTTCGCGGCCACGTCCTGCAAGGCGCTGTGGCGCTGCCGCGCCTGCCGCGAGCCGTTCGAGTACGTCAAGGAGATCTGATGGAAGGCCTGAGGGAAGAGCTGACGGAGCCGGCCGCCCCCACTCCCGCTCCGGCGGTACGGCCGCGGGCCCGCCGCCGGCCGGCCTTCCACGCCCTGCGCGTAGCCGCCGTACAGCCGCTGTGCGCCGACGCCGCCGCGGTCGCCTTCGACATCCCGGCCGAACTGGCCGAGGAGTTCGCGTTCGCCCCGGGGCAGTCCCTCACCCTGCGGCGCGAGATCGACGGCCGCGACGAGCGCCGCTCGTACTCCATCTGCTCGCCGGCCGGCTCGGCGCCGCGCATCGGCGTGCGGGTCGTGCCGGGCGGCTTGTTCTCTTCGTGGCTCGTCAACGACGTACGGCCCGGGGACACCGTCGAGGTGATGGCCCCCACCGGCGCCTTCACCCCCGACCTCACCACCCCCGGCCATCACGTGCTGATCGCGGCGGGCTCCGGCATCACCCCCATGCTCTCCATCGCCGAGTCCGTCCTCGCCGCGGACGACCGCTCGACCGTCACCCTCTTCTACGGCAACCGCCGCACCGACACGGTGATGTTCGCGGACGAGCTGGCCGACCTGAAGGACCTCCACCCGGCCCGGTTCCAGCTCGCCCACGTGCTGTCCCGCGAGCCGCGCGAGGCCGAGGTGCTCTCCGGCCGCCTCGACGCCGGCCGGCTCTCGACGCTCATCGACTCACTGGTGGACGTGCGCACCGCCGACCACTGGTGGCTGTGCGGCCCGCACGGCATGGTCCGCGACGCCCAGCGCGTGCTGGCCGGCCTCGGCGTCCCCGCGGACCGTGTCCACCAGGAGCTGTTCTACGCGGAGGACGAGCCCGTACGGGAGGTCCACCACGAGGAGGCCGCCACCGAGGGCCCGGTCAGCCAGGTCACCATCACCCTCGACGGCCGCTCCACCGCCGCCGCCCTGCCCAGGGGCCGGACCATCCTCGAGGGCGCCCAACTCACCCGCCCCGACCTGCCGTTCGCCTGCAAGGGCGGCGTCTGCGGCACCTGCCGTGCGCTGGTCGTCGACGGCAAGGCGGACATGCGCCGCAACTTCGCCCTCGAACCGGCCGAGGTCGACGCGGGCTACGTCCTCACCTGCCAGACGTATCCCGCCTCGGAGTCCCTGACCGTCGACTTCGACAGCTGAGGCACCGTGACGACGCTCACGGGCGGATCCCGTCGCAGGCGAGGGGGAGGTGCCGCGGTCCGCGCAGAACGGCGTTCTGCCGGTACGGGGGCGGGTCCTCCAGCAGACGCGGGTTCTCCAGCCTGCGGGCCAGTTCCGACAGGGCGAGCTGGGCTTCCAGCCGGGCGAGCGGTGCGCCGAAGCAGCTGTGGATGCCGCTGCCCAGGCCCAGGTGCTGGATGTCCCGGCGGTCGGGGTCGAAGCGGTCCGGGTTCTCGAAGCGCTGGGGGTCGCGGTTGCCGGATGCGAGAACCAGCCACAGGGAGGCGCCCTTGGGAATGGTGACGCCGCGGATCTCGATGTCGGCGAGGGGGGTGCGCTGCGGCACCAGTTGCACCGGTGGCTCGAACCGCAGCAACTCCTCGACGATCGGCACGGCCAGCCGCGGCTCCGCGCGGAGCCGCCGCAGGACGTCCGGGTTGCGCAGCAGGGTCAGCATCCCGTTGGTGACGAGGTTGACGGTGGTCTCGTGGCCGGCGATCAGCAGCAGTGCCGCGGTGCTGAGCAGTTCCATCGTGGTCATGGTGCCGTCCGGGCCCTGGGCGGTGGCCAGCTGGGAGAGCATGTCGTCCCCGGGCTTCTTGCGGCGTTCCTCGATCAGGCCGGCCAGGTACAGGCCCAGCTGCATACGGGCCTCGTGCGACTCCTTGCCCCGTTCGGCGGGATCCGCGTCGGGATCGGGGTCCAGGCTCGCGGCGATGGTGTCCGCCCAGGTGTGGAAGCGCGCCTCGTCCTCACGCGGCACCCCGAGCAGCCGGCAGATCACCGTCACCGGGAAGGGGTACGAGAACTGCTCCACCAGGTCGAACCGGCCCGGATCGCCGATGCCGTCGATGAGGCCCGAGACGATGCCGCGGAGTTCCCCGCGCATCCCGTCGACCCGGCGGGGGGAGTGCGGCGGACCGAAGGGCCGGTTCGTCATGCGCCGCAGCCGGTCGTGTTCCGGCGGGTCGAGCCGGAGGAAGCTCGGTGGCAGGGCGCCCTCCTCCTGGGCCGACTCGGCCAGCGGATCGCGGGCGGTCGAGGCCAGATTGCGGGCGTCGGAGCTGATCCGGGGGTCGTGCAGCAGGCTGCGGATCTCGTAGTAGGTGCTGACCACGTACGGCCCGTCCGCTTCGTGGTGGACCGGCGTCTTGCGCAGCTCTTCGTAGATCGGGTACGGATCGGCGCGGTTGGCGTAGTCCAGGATCTGGTGCAGCAGGGATGGCGTCATGGCGGGTCCTCGTGGCCGTGCGGGGTCAGCGAGCGGGGGTGAACGTCATCCGGCGGTCGGCCGGCGAGTATCCGCTGAGGGTCACCGTCGGGCCGTGGGTGGGAACCGACGGGTCGGGGAAGTCCGCGTCCAGGGGCCGTCCCGCGTCCGCGCGCCGGCCGACCGTCGCGAACGGCGGCGGGAACGGGGCCGTGGTCTCGATCAGCTCCTGGTAGAACGGCAGCCACCGGGCATGGTCGAAGGCGACCGCGCCGATGACGCGCCCCTGGTACCCGTACACGCCCACGAACCTGTGCGTGTCGAGCGCGCCCTGCGAGACGACGATCTCCGTCCCCATCGACGGCACACCGACCGACTTGATGTTCACCCCGAACTGCGACGACCAGAAGGCCGGCACCCACATGTGGGGGAGGCGGTCGGAACTCGCGCTGAGCATGTTGTGCGCCGCGATCCGGGCCTGGGCGACGGCGTTGCCCCAGTGCTCCAGGGACAGGAACTGGTAGCCGAACAGGGGGTGCGGGGAGCGGGCGACGTCGCCCGCGACATAGATGTCGTCGGTCACGATGCCGCGGATGTCGAAGGCGCGGCAGCCGGCGTCGCAGGCGATGCCGCGGGGGCCGGCGCCCAGTCCCGACCCGGCGAGCCATTCGGTGTTGCGGGTGGCGCCGAGCGAGACGACCACCACGTCGGCCTCGAGGGTGGAACCGTCGGACAGATGCGCGGCGCGTACCCGCCCCGATGCGTCACCCTCCAGCGCGGTCACCATGACCCCGCACCGCAGGTCCACGCCGTGCTCGCGGTGGAGCTCGGCGGCGACCGCGCCGACCACCCCGCCGAGTGCGCCGACCAGGGGCGCCGCGCCGCGCTCGGCGACGGTGACGGGGAGGCCGCGCTCGCGGCAGGCGGAGGCGATCTCCGACCCGGTGAACCCGGCGCCGATGACGAGGACCCGCTTCGGGCCCTGGGCGAGCCGCCGCGCGAGCGCGGCGCTGTCGTCGCGGGTCCGCAGCACGAAGACGCCGTCGAGCTCCGCCTCGGCCTCGTGCGGCCACGGTCGGGCCCGCACGCCGGTGGCGATCAGCAGACGGTCGTACGGCACCTCGTCGCCGTCGGCCAGCCGCACCCGTCGGGCGGCCATGTCCAGGCCGGTGGCGGGCACGCCGAGACGCCATGTCGCGTCGAGGGCCCGGCGCCGTGGCAGTGCGGTGCGGTCGGCGTCGGCCATGCCCAGCAATACCTGCTTGGACAACGGGGGCCGGTCGTACGGCTCGTGGGGTTCGTCGCCGATCATCGTCAGGGAACCGGCGAAGCCCTCGTCGCGCAGGGTCTCCGCGGCCCGCAGGCCGGCCAGCGAGGCGCCGACGACGACGATGCGGCCCTCGCGTCGGAGCTGCTCCAGGGATCCTTCACCGTTCACCGGACACCGCCTCGGCCGGTGCGTCCACCGCGTCGACGAGGATGGCCTGGACGGGGCAGGCCGCTGCGGCCTGGGCGAGCTTCTCGCGCTGTGCCTCTTCGGCCTCCGGGGTGTACAGCAGCCCCTCCTCCCCGTGCATGACGAAGACGTCGGGGGCCAGGAACGCGCACTGCGCGTACCCCTGACAGCGGTTCAGGTCGACGACAAGCCTCACCAAGGGATCTGTCCTCTCCGGTGGCCCGCTTCCCCCCGCGACCATCCTCCGCGTCCGGTGCGGAGGCGGCGACGAGGAGAGGCCCGTTCGGGTGAGGGTGGTCGCGGCTCAGGCCGGGGCGGCCGGCCGGGAACCGGCGGGATGCCGGCCCCGCAGGATGTGCAGGCCGACGATCAGCGCCCAGACCGGGAAGACCAGTTCGGACCAGGGCACGTCCGCTCCCACCACGAGCAGCGTCAGACCCACGAGGTGGCCGAGGACGACGAGCGGGCGCGGGAAGACGCCGAGGCGCCGTCCGATGGTGGAGGTCGTGAAGACGAACACCGCCGCCATGCGCATCCCGTACGTGGTCAGGAGGGTGTAGGCGAAGTGTCGGCCGAACGAGGAGGGCCGCCCACCCTCGGCGAGCACGGTCCCCGCCGCCGCGGCACTGCCGAACAGGGCGGCGACGAAGACCAGCCCGCTGCCCAGGAACACGGTGGACACGAACCGGTCCTCACCCTCACCGGCCTGCTCGCGCAGGGCTCCCATGAACCACAGGAAGGCGATCCCGGCGAACGGGAGCAGTGCCAGCGCCGTCCGCACGGCGCTGCGCTGCCCGGCGTCGACGGAGATGCCGGCCGCGTCGGCCCCGCCGGGCAGGGCGAGGCGCATCAGGACGATCGCCGTGGCCATCAGGATCGCGAAGACGACCCCGGCGATACCGGTGGCCCGGGGTGTCCCGAGACGCTCGCGCTGGTGCTCCATGCTCCCTCGCTCTCTGTCCGCACCGCCTTCGTACAGACAGCATCAGCCCGGGACTTCGCGCCACCGGGCGACCCGGAGGACGTCCGCGCCACGGGCGGACCGGAGGGGCCGCAGCGCAGCGGGGCGCCAGTGGCGATACGACGTACCGTACACTGACCCGTATGCCGCGACACTCGCCTTCGCTGGACCGCGCGACCCCGGACCGCATCGCCGAGACAGCCCTCCTCCTGGTCGACCAGGGCGGTCCCGAGGCTCTGACCTTCCGCGCGCTGGCCGCACGGCTGGACATCTCCCTCGCCTCGCTCCAACGGCGCTGCACCGACCTGGCAGGACTGCTGGACCTCTGCATCGACCAGGTGGCCGCCCGGCTGCCGGAGATCGAGCCGGGCACCGACTGGGCCACCGCCTCCGAGGCCCGGTTCACCGGGCTGTACCGGCTGCTGGCGGCTCACCCGGGGCTCCTCGCCCTGCGCGGAACGCGGCCCTGGCTCGGCCCCAACCTGCTGGCCCGCCTGGTCGAGCCGCAGCTCGCCGACAGCCTCGCCGCCGGAATGACCCCCGAGCAGGCGATCACCGCGTACCGGCGGATGTACCTGCTCACCCTCGGCAGCGCCGGATTCGTCGACCACCGCGCCCCCGAGACCGCCCGGGCGGCCACCCGCACCGCCCTCGCCGCACTCGACCCGGAGGAGTTCCCGGCGCTGACCGGCCACCTGGCCGCGATCGTGCCCGCCGTGACCGACCACGAGGTCTACTACGGCGCGCTCCGCCAGCTCATCCAGGCGGCGACCCCGGCACCGCCCGCCGCGGCCCCAGGCTTCCCGGCACCGGCGCCCGCCGCACCCCAGGGCTCCGAGGCGCCGGATCGCCACCGCGAAGCCTGACCTCCCCGCGCCGGACCGGCGGGCTCCCGGCCCCTGGTTCCTTCCGTCGTCGAGAACAGCGAGGACCCCCCGAGCATGAGCACCACCACCCCCACGGCACGCACCTTCAGCAGCGACAACACCGCCGGCGCCTCCCCGGAGATCGTCGAGGCGGTGACCCGCGCGGCATCCGGCCAGGCCCTGCCCTACGGCGCGGACGACGGCACGGCCGCGGTCAGGCGCCGGATGAGCGAGATCTTCGAGCGTGACGTCGACGTCCTGCTGGTCTCCACCGGGTCCGCCGCGAACGCCCTGAGCCTGGCCGCGCTGACCCCGCCCTGGGGCAGCGTGCTGTGCCACCGCGACAGCCACATCAACAACGACGAGTGCGGGGCGCCCGAGTTCTACACGGCGGGCGCGAAGCTGGTCCCCCTCGGTGGCGACGACGCCAAGATCGACCCGGCGGAGCTGAGGGCCGCGGCACGGCACAAGGCCGGGGACGTCCACAGCGTGGAACCCTCCGTGGTGAGCGTCACCCAGGCCACCGAGACCGGAGCGGTCTACACCCTCGACGAACTCCGCACCCTCGGCTCGATCTCCGAGGAGGCGGGTCTGCGCCTGCACATGGACGGCGCCCGCTTCGCCGGAGCCGTCGCCTCCCTCGGTCGCACCCCCGCCGAGCTGACCTGGCGGGCCGGCGTCGACCTGCTGTCCTTCGGGGCCACCAAGAACGGCACGATGACCGCCGACGCGATCGTGGTCTTCGACCGCACCCGCACCGCCGAACTCGCCTTCCGCGCCAAGCGCGCCGGTCAGCTCACCTCCAAGATGCGCTTCCAGGCCGCCCAGCTGGACGCCTACCTCAGCGGCGACCTGTGGCTGCGCAACGCGGCCCACGCCAACGCCATGGCCGCCCGCCTCCTGGAGGGCCTGAAGGCGATACCCGGGGTGGTTCCGCTCGGCGCCGCCGACGCCAACATCCTCTTCTGCCACCTGCCCCAGCAGGTCATCGAGGGACTCCTGGCGGACGGCTACGTCTTCTACCACGACCGCTGGGCACCGGGAGTCGTCCGCTTCGTCACCTCCTTCGCCACCACGCCGCAGGACGTCGACGACCTCGTCCGGGCCGTCGGCCGACACGCCGCCTGACCGACCGCCGGCAATGGGCGGGCAAGGGCGCCAGGCGGCGCGGGCGTTGTCAGTGGGGGCTGTCAGGATCCGACAGGGCACTGGTCTCCGTCGGCCGGGCAGGGCCCGACTGGAGCTTCGCCTTCGAGCCCGCGCAGGGCCGGGGCTTCGACGAGCGGCGGTTCGTCTCCCCGGCCGTCGCCGCTTCGCCCGGTACCCGCGCGCTGGTGGTCTGGAGCGGTCCCGCCGAGCCGCACCACCCGGGCGTCTTCCACCTGTCGGTCGCGGAGAACGGCGAGGAGCGGTACGCGTTCACCGTGCGGAAGACCACGATCACCAAGCGAGGGGACCTACCCGACGCGTTCGACCCGGACCGCCTCTTCCCGCAGGGCGAACCGCTCGCGGACCGGCTGGGCGAGCGCCGCACGCTGGAGGCCCTGGCCTCCGGGTTCGGCGTCCGGCTGCCGCGGCACGCCCTCACCCGAGGCGGGCTGCACGCCTTCACCACCCGGTCGTGGAGCAGGCCACCGGCCCCCGGCGAGCCCTACGCGGTCCTCCGTTTCGAGAGGCGCCGCAGCCGCTGACCGACGGGGCGGGGACGTCGCCGGTCACGGCGGGGCGGCCGGAGAACGCGCTGCCTTCCACCTTCTCGGTGGACCCCGGCTGCCCTGGCTCGGGCCGCGGCCGCTCTCCGGGCACGGCGGATCGCGCCTGACGGGCGGTTCGGGCGGTTGCCGAAACATCCGGTGGATCTGCACACCGTTCACCGCGACGCCGTACGGAACCTGAACAACCGTCAGCGCTTCACCCGGACCGGACGACAGGCGCCTGGAGTGTCCCGAAATCGATCACCGTGGCGACGGCTGTCCATGCGGAGCGGTGGCAGGCCTCGTGAAGGAGTCGGCGTCTGCGGTCACCGCGTGGTCACAACGGTGAAGCGGGCATTCGCCGCGCGGTCCGACGGATCCTCGGGCGGCTGGCCGTGCCTGTGCCGAGGTGCTTTGATCCTGCGGGTGGCGAGGCGCCGAGGACGATTCCCGGGTCTGCGGGAATGCGGCGAACTCTGCCGTTCGGAAATGGCTATGCGAAGGGAACCACCGTGATGAACCTTGCCCCTCAGGTTGCGACAGACGAGATCTCCGACGCCGACCTGGACGCCGTCTCCGGCGGTCTCGCGGCCGGTGGCTCCGGCGGTCTCTTCCTGGAGACCCCGATCGCGGAGGTCTGCGCCGACGTCCTCGCCGTCGCCTCCGTCGAGGGGCTGGGGATGGGCGCGAGCGCCCGCACGACCGCTCTGTGACGACGGCATGAGCGCCCTCGGGTCCCGGATCACCTGATCCGGGACCCGAGGGCGGCAGCGGCCAAGTGCGCCTCGGCCGGGGACGCGGGCGGGCTCAGAAGATGCCCTGGCCCGGGACCAGGATTCCCCGCGGGTCGTACGTGCGCTTCGCCGACTTCAGCCGGGGCCAGGCCGCACCGAAGTGGGTGCGCCAGTCCGCGCGGGTGAAGGGGATGCTGCCGACGGGGTACTGGGTGCCGCCGACCGCGGCGGCGGCCTCGTAGGCGGAGCGGTTGGCCGTCAGGAGGCGGTCGACGGTGGCGGTGTCGTCCGGCGGGACGGCGCTCAGGACGTCGAACAGATACGACACCTCCTCGTCGGAGGTGCGCAGCAGCGGGGTGGTGAGACGGTCGCGCAGCAGCGGGTAGAAGAGGACGACGCCGGGACCCAGGTCTGCCGGGGTGAGGGCGTTCAGGATCCGCGCGCTGACGGTGGCCGCGGAGCTGCCGGGGAGCATGAGGTTGAGCCAGGGGTGGGCGTACGTCCAGACACCGGCCTCCTTGTCGGCCGCGACGAGGGGGGCCAGCCGGTCGAGGAAGTCGTAGTAGGGCAGGTCCCCGCTGTGCACGGTGGAGGGATCGTGACGCAGGCCACGCAGGAGCGCGGCGTCGTCCGGTGCGGGACCGGTCGGCGGGCCGTAGGCGACCGCCTCCAGGGTGTGGACGCGGAAGGCTCCGCCGGCGTCCGCGGAGACCTGGCCCTCGACGTAGTCGAAACGGCCCTCCCGGACGAGGACGCGCTGGTCGTCGAGGAAGGTCTCCAGGTCGTCGTAGGACAGCCGGTAGTGGCGTACGGTCTCGGGGGCGCGCACCAGGCGCAGGGTGGCCTCCACGATGATGCCGCACTGGCCGAGGCCGGCCAGGACCGCGTGGAAGAGGTCGGAGCGCCGGGACGGGGAGCAGCGGACCAGCTCGCCCGCTCCCGTGACGACCCGGAGGGCGGTGACGTTGTCGACCTGGGCGCCGTGCCGGTGGACCTGGCCGCCCAGGCCGCCCACGGACAGGGTGCCGCCGACGGACAGCTCGAGGTAGTCGGTGAACACGGGCGGGGTGAGGCCGTGGGCCAGCGTCGCCTTGGCCACGGCGCTCCAGCGGGCGCCGGCGCCGACGGTGACGGTGGTGCTGCCCTTCCCGACGGGGCCGATGTCCGCGAGGGGAGCGGTCTCGATGACGAGGCCGCCCTCCACCTGCGCCTGGCCGAACGGCGCGTGTCCCTGACCGCGCGGCGCGACCGGCAGACGCTGCTCGTTGCAGAACCGGACCATGGAGACGACGTCACGGACCGATCCCGGGCGCAGGACGGCGACGGGACGGTGGTGCACGATGTGCCCGTAGTCGTCGGCCGCGGCGGTGAGCGACGCGTGGTCCGCGTGGAGCGTGCCGTCCAGCCGGGGAAGTCCGGCCAGCTCCGTGGCGGACCCCGACGCGGTCACGGCCCAGCTCCGGGCGGCGGGATCGAAGCCGATCACGGCCGCCCCGGTGACCGTGAGTCCGCGCAGAAGGCCACGTCTTGACGGTGTGCGGGACATGCGCACTACCACCTCTCGAGAGTGCGGAAAGGGCCAAATCCACGCAAGCGTAGGTGAGTTCACTCCGTGGCGTGCCGATTTCGCCCCGGCCGAGAGGCAGGCCCGAGGCAACCCCGAGGCAGGCCCGCAGCCGTTCGCACCGGGCCGGTGGAGGGGGCTCGCGGGGCTGGTTCACGGCTGTCCAGTGGCATGCATCCCGAGGACTCCGTGCTCGAGAACCCCTTCCCGGCAGGCCCTGTTCGACGCACTGGTGCACGCGGCCCGGGAGCGTCGCCGACGGCGCGGTCAGCCCCGGGGACGCCGGCCGCTGCGCCGGGGCGCGGGCTCCGTGCCCCGCAGGAGGGACTCGCGGCGCTCCTCGCCCCGCTCCTCGACCTGGAGCACGACCGCGCGCAGCGCCTCGGCGAGGCCGCGGCACTCCGCGTCGCTCAACCGCGCGGTCACGAAGGCCTCCTCCTCGTTGAACGCCGGGAACACCCGCTGCATGAACTCCTCGCCCTCGTCGGTGAGGCTGAGCAGCACCAGCCGCCCGTCGGTCGGGTGTCCCGCCCGCTTCAGCAGCCCGCGTGACTCCAGCGTGCGGGCCACACCGGTGAGCGTTCCCTTGGAGATGCCGGCCTCCTCCGCCACGTGCCGGGTCTCCGACTCGCCCCACACCCACACCACCCAGAGCACGACGAAGGCCGTCCAGGTCAGGTCCGAGCCGCGCAGCACCGAGTTCTCCAGGTGCTGCCGGACGGCGGAGGCGGCCCGGTAGATGTTCGCCACGGCCGCCATCTGGTCCCGGCGTATCGGGGAGCCGCCGAGCTTCGCCGTCGCGAGCTTCTCGGCTTCGGTGATGGATCGCTGACCCGGCACGGGTGGCTCCTTCGTCGTCGGCTCACCGGACCGGGAGGATCCCCGCCCGGTCGTTCGGCCTCAAATTGTACGAAGAGAAGAATCCTGCCCAGGGCCTTCACTCCGCCCCGGACCGCGCGCTGAATCAGGTCCGCACCGTCGACCTCGGCCTCACCGTCTTCGACGGACGCATCGTCCACGAGTCCCGGGAGGCCGACCCCTCCTTTATGCGCTTGTCCGCCCGTCGGCACGGCCCTACCGTGCCGACGTGGATCTCTTCTCACGCTCGTGGACAGCGCTGCGCACGACGGTCGCCGCACTCCGGGACGAGGATTTCGCGCGGCCGTCCGGCTGTGCCGGCTGGCTCGTACGGGATCTGGTGTGCCACCTGATCATCGACGCCCAGGACGTCCTGATCACCCTCGTGACCCCCGCCGAGACGGAACCGACCCGCGACGCCGTGACCTACTGGAACGTCGCCGGGACGCCGCCGAGCGGTGACGACCCGCTCGACGCGCTGATCGTCCGCCTGGCCGCCGCGTACGAGGAGCCGTGGCTGCTCAGGTTCCACCTCGACGACGTCGGTTCCGCCGCCGGTCGCGCAGCCGAACTCGCCGACCCGGCCCTGCGGGTCAGCACCCGCGACGAGGTCCTCACCGCGGGCGACTACCTCTCCGCGTACGTCCTGGAGTGGACGCTGCACCACCTCGACCTGGTCGCGCACCTCCCGGACGTGGCGGGACCCGGCACGGAGGCGCTCGCCCGGTCCCGCGAGATGCTGGAGAAGATCGCCGGAGCCGCGTTCCCCGCGTCGTTCTCCGACGAGGACGCGCTCCTGGTGGGCACCGGACGGCGCGTCCCGACCGACGAGGAGAAGACCGGACTGGGCGAGCTGGCCACGAAACTCCCGCTCGTCCTCGGGTGACCGCCCGGCACGGACCGGCCGGGCCCCGTCCGTGCCCGGATCACCGATGCGCGCTCTCGTGGTACAGCCGCGCGAGCCACCACGCGCCTCGGCGCCCCGAACGCCGGTGCGCGAACGGGTCGGGCAGGGTCCGGCGCCGCAGTTCCCCGTCCAGTTCCGCCGGCAGGGACTCCAGGTCGCGCCGGGCGTAGTGGGGCAGCACGGGGAGCATCAGGTCCAGGACCTCCCGTGCGACGGCGGCGTTCGTGGTGGCCTCGCAGCCGTCGCAGGGGCAGTAGCCATGGCGCACGTACACATACCGGTCGGGGGAGGACAGAAACCGTCGCAGGGTTTCGAGAGCGGCCCGGGTGGTGCCCGGAGACACCAGCCGCTCGATGAACGGGCGCCTGTCCGCGTGCGTGACGCCGTCGGGCGGTCCCAGGCGCTCCGCGTGCAGGCACTCCGCCCGGTGCACGGCGGAGACGGTCCGCGGGGCGAGGCGGTCGATACGGGTCGGCCAGAGCAGCGGCTGGACCGGGACGCCGTCGCCCCACCACTGTTGGATCGGGGTCGGCGCGAACAACCGAGGAGGCGTGTAGCGCTGCGCGCGCAGCGCGCCCGGCCGTCTACGCGGCATGAGCCCTTCGTGGGGTCGTCATGATCTGATCATGGTGCAGTCGGGGGACGGTGTCCAGGTCACCACCCGGTGTGCAGCAGGTGGTTGAGGAGCAGCGCGAGCAGTGCCTGGGCGGTGAGCCAGGCGCGGGGGCGGGGAAGGAACGCGCACGCCGGCAGCAGCCATACCGCGAAAGGCAGCCAGATGCGTTCCGTCTCCGCCTTGCTCATGCCGGACAGGTCGGCGACCACGAGGGCCAGCAGGGCGGCGGACACGACGAGCGCGAGGCGGGCCTCGGCGGCCCGGCCGCGGAAGTCGTCCGGGCGGGTGAGAGCGTCCGCGCGGTGCCGTACGAGCACGGATCCCGTGCGACGCAGGCCCGCCACCGTGGCCAGGCCCGCGATGAGGACCGTGCAGGCGAGGTTGGCCCACACCCAGTAGCCGTAGGGACGGACGCCGCCCGCGCCTTGGTGGTAGCGGGTGACCAGCAGGTGGTACGCCTCCCACCAGTCGAACCCGGCGAGCGTGAACGCCGCCGGGACCACGGCCAGTCCGGCCACCAGCGGCACCAGCAGGACAGGACGCGCACGGATCCCGTGCCGGCCGAGCACCAGGACCGCCGCCGCGACCACCGCCATCAGCGTGAGCCCGTACGACAGGTAGCAGGTCAGGCCGAACAGCAGTCCGGACGCCCCGGCCGCCCGCAGGGAGCCTCCGGTGACCGCGACCGCCAGCAGCGCCACCGCCCATGCCGCCACCGCCGCGAAGTACGCGTCGGCCGAGGTGCCCATCCACACCGCGGCCGGAGCCAGTACCAGGAAGGGGGCCGCCCGCCGTGCGAGGGTCTCGCCGGCCAGGACGCGGATCGCCACCAGCACGGCCACGCAGGCCGTCGCCCCGACGGTGATGCACCACACCCCGGCCCAGCCGCCTCCCCGCAGTCCGACCCGATCGAGCAGGACGAAGGTGAGCGGGGCGGCCGGGGGATGGCCGGCGACATGGGCGGGCCAGTTGTCGGGGGAGTGCAGAAGGATGTGGTGGGTGAAGTCCCGCAGGGCTCCCGGGATGTCGTGGAAGCGGTCGATGACCTGGAGGTACTCGTGGCGGGTGGTCAGCCGGACCGCGATGCCCCGCTCCCAGCCGTCGATCAGGGCCAGGGAGAAGGTCCACGCCGTCGCGGTGGCCCAGGCCAGCGGGAGCACGGCCCGCCAGGGCAGCCGGGTCGCGAGAGCCGGGCCGTACGCCACGGCGGCCACGGCCACCGCCACGGCCGCCGGGGTGCCCGGGCCCGTGTGCGGCGACCAGTCGCCGACCAGCGGAGGCCACCCGACGAACAGCGTCCGCCGGGTGTCCTGGATGTGCCGGCCGACCAGCACGGCCGCTGTCACGAGCAGGGCCGCGGCCCCGATGGCGTACAGGTCACGGCGGAGGGCGCGGGGACCTCCGGAGCGCGGGGCGCGGGTCCTGGGGGAACGCACGGTGCGGATCACACCGGAACGTTAGGCCGCGCGGCCGGTCGCCGATCGCTGCCGGGGCCGGACGTCAGCGTTTCGTCATGGGTCGCGCACCCCGTCCCGGGGTGGTCCCGGCCTACGGTCGAAACATGCGAGACGACCACCGGCTTCCCTCGCCGCCCGATCCCCGGCCTCCTTCCCCGCCCGCCACCCGGCTCCCCTCCTCGCCGGGCTTCTGGCGCAGCCCCCTGCGGGGCCCCTCGTTCACCGCCGTACTGGGCCTCGTCCTGCTCGTCGGCATCACCGTGCTCTTCGTGACGGGGCTGGTCTCGTACGCCGCCTACAACCCCGGCCTGTCCCCGGTGAACGACAAGACCCCGGACAAGGGGATCCTCGGCTTCTACCTCTTCGCCTGGCCGACGAACCCGCACTGGCTGTACCGGCTCAACCAGGGCGTCCACGTCACCCTCGGCATCACCCTCATCCCCGTTCTGCTCGCCAAGCTGTGGTCGGTGGTGCCGAGACTCTTCGCGCTGCCGCCGGCCCGCTCGCTCGCGCACGCCCTGGAGCGGATCTCGCTCCTGCTGCTGGTCGGCGGCGCGCTTTTCGAGTTCGTGACCGGCGTGCTCAACGTCCAGCTCGACTACGTCTTCCCCGGCTCGTTCTACCCGCTGCACTTCTACGGCGCCTGGGTCTTCTTCGCCGCTTTCGTCGCTCACGCGCTGCTGAAGACGCCCCTGGCGCTGCGCAGCCTGCGGCGTCCGCGGCAGGAGCGGAACGACCTGGTCTCCCCGCGCCCCGCCGAGCCGACCGTCTCCCGGCGCGGCGCCCTGTGGTTCGTCGGAGGCGGTTCGCTGCTGCTGTTCGTCACGACGGTGGGGCAGAACTTCGACGGTGTTCTGCGCCGCACGGCTCTTCTCGCTCCGCACGGCGGCGGTGACCCCGGCACCGGACCGAACGGCTTCCAGATCAACAAGACGGCCGCGTACGCCGGGATCGACACGGCGGAGACGGACGACGACGCGTGGCGGCTCGTCGTCACCGGACGCACGGGCACCGTGCGCCTGCGCCGTGACGAGCTGCTGCGCCTCCCGCTGCACAGCGCGGCACTGCCGATCGCCTGCGTGGAGGGATGGTCCACGTCCGACCAGTGGTGGCGCGGGGTGCGCCTGCGCGACCTCGCGGCGCTCGTCGGGTACGAGGACGATCCGCCGGACGTGTTCGTCGAGTCCCTCCAGCGTCGCGGTGCCTTCCGGCACGCGGCCCTGCGCGCCAACCAGGTGGCGGACCGGCGCTCCCTGCTCGCCCTGTTCGTCAACGGTGAGGAGCTGTCCCCCGACCACGGATACCCGGCGCGCGTGATCGTGCCCGCCGCGCCCGGGGTGCTCGACACCAAGTGGGTGGCGCGGATGACGTTCGGAGACCTGTGATGCCGCCGCGTACGGTACGCAGGCCGCGCGGGCGACGGGTGCCGCGCGTTCCCGTCGGCAGTCCTCTGCAACTGCTGCTGGCGCTCTGCTCGTTCGCGCTGGCCGGCTACGCGGGCGTGCGTCTCCTCGCAGGCGACTGGTTCGGCGTGGCGCTGTGGTTCGTGGGGGCGGCGCTGCTGCACGACCTGGTGCTGCTGCCCCTCTACGCGGTCGCGGACCGGGCGGTCGCACGAGGGCTCGGTGCGGCCGGACACCGGGAGTGGACGGCGTACGTGCGCGTACCGGCGGCTCTGTCCGGGCTGCTTCTCCTCGTGTGGTTCCCGTTGATCGCCGGCAGGGTGGACCGGCGCTACCGGTCGGCCACCGGGCTGTCGGCGGACGTCTTCCTCGGCCGCTGGCTGCTGATCACCGCCGTCCTCTTCGGCGGCTCGGCGCTGCTGCTGGCGCTGCGGGTCCGCAGGGCGGCGAAGCGCCGGCCACCGGCCGTCCACTGAGCGGCGGCACGCCAGCCGGCCCGTCGCGCGTACCGGAGCAGGGCCGGCGTGCCCAGCCGCGCCCAGGGGAACGGGGCGCCGGTGACGCGAGCGTCGGTGACGCCGACGACCTGCACCCGGGCCCGTTCGTCGACGTCCAGCGAGACGGTCTCGGCGATCAGCAGGCCCCCGGGGCGGAGGATCCCGGCCACTCGACGCAGCAGCGCGCGCGGGTCGCCGCCGATACCGACGTTGCCGTCCATCAGCAGGACGGTGCCCCAGCGGCCCTCGCGGGGCAGCGGATCGAACACCGAGCGGCGCAGCGCACGCCCCCCGAGCCGTACGGTGTGGTCGACGGCCGCCTCGCTGACGTCGATGCCGAGGACGGACCGGCCGCGCGCGGCGAGTTCCGCCACCAGCCGCCCGGGCCCGCACCCCACGTCCAGGACGGTGCCCTCGCACCGGTCCAGCACGTCCAGGTCGACCGCGTCGGCCCGGGCGCACCAGCGTTCCACCTCCAGCGGAAGCAGCCAGCCGTCGTCCCGCCGCAGGAACAGCGGGCCTCGGCCGGCGCGCAGGGCGGCGGCGTAGGGGTCGGCGGCCGCCCACGCGAGGCCCGGGGGCCGGCTGCTCATCGTGGCGTGACCGGTCGTGTGCCCGGCCCGGTCCTCGCCGTGCACCGGGCCAGCCGTGCGGCGAACCCGGTGTGCGGGGCCAGCGCGGCGACGGCACGGGCGTCGGCGGCGGTGTCGACGTCGCGCAGGCGCGGCAGGTCGCGCACCCGCAGCCCGGCGGTGACGAGCCGCCCCCGTTGCACGGCCCCGGTCACCGGCGTCGACATGGGCACGCCCAGCAGCAGAGCGGGACGGGGCTGCGCCAGCCCCAGGGCCCAGAACCCGCCGTCCTCCGCCGGGCCGAACCATGCGTCGCAGCCGGTGAAGTCCACGGTGAGCAGTTCCGGCGTCACCTGCGGAGTGTCCATGCCGATGAGCAGGGCCGGGCCGTCGCAGTGCGCGAAGGCGTCCGCCAGCCGCGCGTCCAGCCTGCCCGGGCACTGCGGTACGACGTCGAAGCCCGCAGGCAACCAGGGGCCGGGGGCGCCGTCGAGGACGAGGACGCGCCGTGCGGCGGGGGCGGCCGCAACGGCGCGCAGGGTGTCCTCGAGGGCCGCCTCCGCGAGCTCCGCGGCCTCCTTCGGCGTGAACGGCGGGGTGAGCCGGGTCTTGACCCGGCCCGGCCGCGGTTCCTTGGCGATGACGAGGAGGGTGGTCACCGTACGGCCCTCCCGCCGGCCGGGGCGGCGGCCGGGGGCTCGGCCAGCACACGGCTCATGTCCCGCACGGCCTGCCAGGTGCCACGCCAGGTACCCGTCACCTTCGAGGCGCCGGCGCGCGGCAGGTACGGAACGTCGTGCTCGGTGACGCGCCAGCCGGCGTCGGCCGCGCGGACGACCATCTGCAGCGGATAGCCACTGCGCCGGTCGGTGAGGCCGAGGGCGAGCAGCGGTTCGCGTCGGGCGGCGCGCAGGGGGCCGAGGTCGTGGAGGCGCAGCCCGGTGCGGCGACGCAGCATCCTGGTGAGCGCGAGGTTGCCGGCCCGGGCGTGTGCCGGCCAGGCGCCCCGGCCCTGTGGCCGGCGTCGGCCGAGCACCAGGTCGGCCTCCCCGGCCGTCACCTCGCGCACGAAGGGCACGAGGAGCGACGGGTCGAGGGAGGCGTCGCAGTCGCAGAAGCCCACGACGTCGGCCGTGGCGGCGGTCAGCCCGGCGTGGCAGGCGGCGCCGAAGCCCCGGCGCGGCTCGTGGACGACCGTCGCGCCGAGCGCGCGGGCCACCTCCGCCGAGTCGTCGGTGGAACCGTTGTCGACGACGAGGGCGCGCCAGCCCGGCGGGATCCGTTCGAGCACCCAGGGGAGGGCCTCGGTCTCGTTGAGGCAGGGCAGCACCACGTCGACGTCTGCAGGTGTCGTCGTCACGGTCTCACCCTACGAAGACGAATCGGTTCATACCGGACTCCCGCTCCTTACGAAACGCGGACATCGACGGCCCGGACCGTGCCCGGCGGCGGCGCCGGCCGGGCCGCGGTGCCAGGCTGGAAGCATGCAGCAGCCGCAGCCGCCCGTGGGGGTGCACACCGTCGGCCGGTCCGCCCGGGTCCTGGTCGTCGACGACGATCCGACCGTCGCCGAGATCGTCGCCGGGTATCTGGACCGCGCCGGTTACGTGGTCGACCGCGCCGACGACGGGCCGACGGCCCTCGCCCGCGCCTCCGCCCACCGGCCGGATCTCGTGGTGCTCGACCTGATGCTGCCCGGCATGGACGGCCTGGAGGTGTGCCGGCGGATCCGCGACGACGGCCCCGTGCCGGTCATCATGCTCACCGCCCGCGGTGACGAGGACGACCGCATCCTGGGCCTGGAGATCGGCGCGGACGACTACGTCACCAAGCCCTTCAGCCCCCGCGAACTCGTGCTGCGCGTGGAGTCGGTGCTGCGCCGCAGCCGGCCCGCCGCGACGGCGCACCGGTCGGCGGCGGCCGGCCTGAGCGTCGACCCCGCCGCCCGCAGGGCCACCAAGAACGGCACGGAACTCGCCCTGACGCTGCGGGAGTTCGACCTGCTCTCCTACTTCCTGCGCCACCCGGGCCGGGCCCTCTGCCGCGAGGACCTGATGCGCGAGGTGTGGGGCTGGGACTTCGGCGACCTGTCGACCGTCACCGTCCACGTGCGCCGCCTGCGCGGCAAGGTCGAGGACGACCCGGCCAGGCCCCGTCTGATCCAGACCGTGTGGGGGGTGGGCTACCGCTTCGACCCCACCGGACACGACGGCGGGGAGGGGAACCGGCCGTGCGCGACACCCTCCTGATCGCCCTGTACGCCTTCGCGGGTGCGGCACTCACCGGACTGGCCGGCGCCGGAGTGCTGCGCCTGATCCGGCGGCGGTCGCTCACCGCCTCGCTCGCCGTCGTCGCGGCGGTCGGCGTGGTCGCGATGCTCGCGGGCACCCTCGCCGTCGCCTGGGCGATGTTCCTCTCCCCGCACGACCTGACCGTCGTCACCACCGTCGTCGCCATGGCGGCCGTCGTCTCCCTGGCCACCGCGCTGCTGCTGGGCCGCTGGGTCGTCGCGCGCAGCCGCGAACTCGCCGTCGCCGCACGCTCCTTCGGCGACGGCGAGTTCGCGGCCCCCGACCGCCCGGCCACCGCGGAACTGGACGCGCTCGGCCGCGAGCTGGCGGCCACCAGCGCCAGGCTCGCCGCGTCCCGGCAGCGGGAACGGGCGTTGGAGACCTCGCGGCGCGAACTCGTCGCCTGGATCTCCCACGACCTGCGCACCCCACTGGCCGGCCTGCGCGCCATGTCGGAGGCCCTGGAGGACGGTGTCGCCGCCGACCCCGACCGCTACCTCAAGCAGATCCGCACCGAGGTCGAACGCCTCAACGACATGGTCGGCGACCTCTTCGAACTCTCCCGCATCCACGCCGGCACACTCCCCCTCACTCCCACCCGGATCTCCCTGTACGACCTGGTCGGCGACGCCCTGGCGGGAGCCGATCCGCTCGCCCGGGAACACGGGGTGCGGCTGGTGGGCGACCGCGTCGAGCCCGTGCCGGTGGAGGTGGACGGCAGGGAGATGAGCCGGGTGCTCGGCAACCTGCTGGTGAACGCGATCCGCCGCACCCCGGCCGACGGCACGGTCGCGGTCGCCGCCGGACGCGCGGCCGACGGCGCGGTGGTGCTGTCGGTCACAGACGGCTGTGGCGGCATCCCCGAGGAGGACCTGCCGCGCGTCTTCGACACCGGCTGGCGGGGCACGCACGCCCGGACGCCCCCGGCCGGCGCCGGCCTCGGCCTGGCCATCGTCCGGGGGATCGTGGAAGCGCACCAGGGGCGGGCCACCGTACGCAACATCCCCGGCGGCTGCCGCTTCGAGGTGACGCTGCCGACGGCGCCCTAGGTCCTGTCGTCACACTCCCGTCGTCCGCCCGGCGGACGGGAGTGTGACGACAGGGCCTGGCCGGGCTCACTCCCCGCGCAGTCCGGCGCGCGCGAACTCCTCCATCCCCTCCGCGAACCCGACCCGCGGCCGCCATCCCAGCTCGGCCCGCAGCCGGGACGAGTCCGCGGTGATGTGCCGTACGTCGCCCAGCCGGTAGGCGCCGGTGACGACCGGCTCGGGCCCGCCGTACGCGGCGGCCAGCGCCCGCGCCATCTCGCCGACCGTGCGCGGCTCACCGCTGCCGGTGTTGTACGCGGTCAGGAGACCTGGGGCGGCCCGCGCCTCCAGCGCCGTCACGTTCGCCGCGGCCACGTCCCGCACGTGCACGAAGTCCCGCCGCTGCCGCCCGTCCTCGAACACACGGGGGGCCTCGCCGCGGGCCAGCGCGGAGCGGAAGAAGGAGGCGACCCCCGCGTACGGGGTGTCGCGGGGCATCCGGGGCCCGTACACGTTGTGGTAGCGCAGCGACACCGCCGAGCCGCCCGTGCAGCGGGCCCAGGCGGCCGCCAGGTGCTCCTGCGCGAGCTTGGTCGTCGCGTACACGTTCCGGGGATCGGCCGGGGCGTCCTCCCCGACCAGGCCGGGGGAGAGGTCCTCCCCGCACAGCGGGCAGACGGGCTCGAACCGGCCCGCGTCGAGGTCGGCGACGGCCCGCGGCCCGGGCCGTACGGCCCCGTGCCGCGGGCACGCGTACCGCCCCTCCCCGTACACGACCATCGAGCCGGCCAGCACGAGACGCCCGACGCCCGCCTCCGCCATGGCGGCGAGCAGGACGGCCGTGCCCAGGTCGTTGTGCGCGGCGTACTCCGCCGCGTCGCGGACACCGTCGCCGAGCCCGACCTTCGCGGCCTGGTGGCACACGGCGTCCACCCCCGACAGGGCGCGGGCGACGGCCGCCGGATCCCGCACGTCGGCGCCGGCGTCCTCCCGCACGTCGAACACGAGCGGCTCGTGCCCGCGCTCCCGGAGCGCATCGCACACATGGGACCCGATGAACCCGGCACCGCCGGTGACCAGTACACGCATACGGTCACGCTAGGCCGGGAACGGCGCCGGTCCTCGAGCCGCGCCCGCAGCGTCACCACTCGGTAAGACACGGGCGCCCGCACGGGCCCGCCGGGTGACCGCCCGGACGGGGGCGCGTCGAACCGGGACAAACCGGAAACCGCACGAGACGCTGCCCGGGGCGCCGCTGCAGCGCGCCCTCGTCTCCGCCACCCGCCCGCAAAGGGAGCCGTCATGCCGACCTCGCCCGTCCCGCCCGCCGAGGCCTCCGACCCCTACCGTTTCGACGACCTCACGGCCCTCTACATCAACTGCACGCTCAAACCCACCCCCCAGCTCAGCCACACGCAGGGCCTGATCGACAGGAGCCGGGCCATCATGGACGGGCGGGGGGCGACCACCGACCTGGTGCGGGCCGTGGACCACGACATCGCGCCCGGCGTCTACCCGGACATGACCGAGCACGGCTTCGCCACCGACGCCTGGCCCGAGCTGTACGAGAAGGTGATGGCCGCCGACATCCTGGTGCTGTGCGGGCCGATCTGGCTGGGCGACAACAGCTCGGTGACCAAGCAGGTGATCGAGCGCCTCTACGCCTGCTCCAGCCTGCTCAACCCCCAAGGCCAGTACGCCTATTACGGGCGGGTCGGCGGCTGCCTGATCACCGGCAACGAGGACGGCGTGAAGCACTGCGCGATGAACGTCCTCTACAGCCTCCAGCACCTCGGCTACACGATCCCGCCCCAGGCGGACGCCGGCTGGATCGGCGCCGCGGGCCCGGGGCCGTCGTACCTCGACCCCGGCTCGGGCGGTCCCGAGAACGACTTCACCAACCGCAACACCACCTTCATGACCTGGAACCTCCTGCACCTCGCCGCCCTGCTGAAGCGGTCCGGAGGCATCCCCGCGCACGGCAACCAGCGCGCGCAGTGGGACGCGGGCTGCCGCTCCGACGCGGACAACCCCGAACACCGCTGAGCGACCTCCCGGCCGGTGGTCGTGCTGCTCCCGCGGACGGCGACTGCGACCGACTTTGCCTTCGCATATCATTGCCGCATACAGGTAAAGAGGCTGCCATGGCTGAGAAACCGACCAAACCGACCGGCGCGCAGGGGTCGGCGGGCGGTATCCCGCCCGCGTCGGACCCGAAACGCTCAGAGCCCAAGAAGTCCAGTGTGGGAGTGCACGGAATCACCCAGTCCGCGCGCTACTCCATGACGGAGATGGGCCCGAGGAGAAGCCTGCAGACGCTGCTGTCCGTGAACCACGTCGACGGGTTCGACTGTCCCAGCTGTGCCTGGGGCGACCCCGATCCCGAGCACCGCAAGAGCGCGGAGTTCTGCGAGAACGGCGCGAAGGCCGTCGCCTGGGAGGCCACACGCAAACGCGTCGGCGCGGCGTTCTTCGCCGAGCACTCCGTCGCGGACCTGCGTGAGGGGGACGGTCACTGGCTGGAGTCGCAGGGGCGACTGGCCCAGCCCGTGTATCTCGCCCCCGGCGCGACCCACTATGCGCCCATCTCCTGGGAGGACGCGCTCGCGCTCACCGCCGATCGCCTGCGCGGCCTCAGCGATCCCGACCGTGCCGTCTTCTACACCAGCGGCCGCACCAGCAACGAGGCCGCCTTCCTCTACCAGTTGCTGGCGCGCAGGTTCGGCACCAACAATCTGCCGGACTGCTCGAACATGTGCCACGAGTCGAGCGGCGAGGCCCTGAGCGCGACCATCGGCGTCGGAAAGGGCCTCGTCACGCTCTCCGACATCACCGATCACGCAGACCTGATCTTCATCGTGGGCCAGAACCCCGGCACCTGCCACCCCCGTATGCTCAGCGCGCTCGAGCAGGCCAAGCGGCGCGGCGCCCGCATCATCGCCGCCAACCCGCTCCCCGAAGCCGGTATGGGGCGCTATCACAACCCGCAGACCGTGCGCGGCCTGGTCGGCCCGGGGACCAAGCTCGCCGACCGCTGGCTCCCGGTGCGCGTCAACGGAGACCTCGCCCTGTTCGCGGGCCTGAACCGCGCCCTGATCGACCGGGAGGACTCCCGGCCGGGCTCCGTCCTCGACCACGACTTCATCGACCGCTACTGCGACGGATTCGAGGAAGCGGCAGCCGCATGGCGTTCCCTGGACTGGTCGCGGATCGAGACGATGAGCGGCCTGTCCCGCCGTCTGATCGAGGACTGCGCGGCCCACGTGCTCACCGCGGACAGCGTGATCGTCTGCTGGGCGATGGGCCTCACCCAGCACCGCAACGCGGTCGCCACCATCCGCGAGATCGTCAACTTCCTGATGCTGCGCGGCAACATCGGGCGCCCGGGTGCCGGACCCGCCCCGATCCGCGGGCACAGCAACGTCCAGGGCGACCGCAGCATGGGCATCTGGGAGAGGATGCCGCAGCCGTTCCTGGACAGGCTCCGCGACGAGTTCGGGTTCGATCCGCCCCGTGCCCACGGCCTGGACACCGTCGGCTCGATCAGGGCGATGCGCGACGGCAGGATCGACGTGTTCGTCGGCCTCGGCGGCAACTTCGCCTCGGCCACGCCTGACACTCAGGTCACCGAGGCCGCACTGGCCAACTGCGCCCTCACCGTCCACATCGCGACCAAACTGAACCGGTCCCATCTGTGCCACGGCACCGAGTCGCTTCTCCTGCCCTGCCTCGGCCGCAGCGAGCGCGACCTGCAGTCCTCCGGCGAGCAGTTCGTCACGGTCGAGGACACGATGGCCATGGTGCACTCGTCGCGCGGACGGCTCCTTCCCGGATCACCCCATCTGCGCAGCGAGGTCGCGATCGTCGCCGACCTCGGGCACGCGCTCTTCGGCGACGACCTCGGCTGGCGCGCCATGCGCGACGACTACGCCGTGATCCGCCGCCACATCGAACACGTCTGCCCCGGCTTCCACGCCTTCGAGCAGCGCGTCCGCCAGCCCGGCGGCTTCATGCTCCCCCGGGCGCCGCGCGACACCCGCACCTTCCCCACCTCGAACGGCAAGGCGCACTTCACGGTCAACCCGCCGACCGCGCAGGAAGTCCCGCCCGGACACCTGCTGTTGACGACGGTACGGTCGCACGACCAGTTCAACACCACCGTCTACGGGTTCGACGACCGGTACCGCGGCATCAAGGGCGGACGGCGGGTCGTCTTCCTCAACCGGGACGACCTCCGCGACCTCCACCTGCACGAGGGCGACCTCGTCGATCTGGTCAGCGTCAACCCCGACGGCGAACGCCGCGCCCCCGGCTTCCGCGCCGTCCGCTATCCGACACCGCGCGGCTGCGCCGCCGCCTACTACCCGGAGACGAACGTGCTGGTCGCCCTGGACGCCACGGCCGAGACCAGCAACACCCCCGTGTCCAAGTCCATCGTCATCCGCGTCGAGCCCTCGGACGCGGCCTCCGCCCCACCGGCCCCATGAGCATTCACCCGCCGTGACCGCCGGCCCCTCTGCGTCACCTGCCGGGCGCAGTTGCAGCGCGTGCCGTGGGGTCGTTACCTGGAATTACCCAGTGGTGAGAGCAAGAGCGTCTGGGGCCACGACACAGGCCGACGGAGTCGATTGTCCTGGCGTACCCCGGTGACAGCGGCCGTTGCCGTCGTCCTCCGACGTTCGACGCGGAGGTGATCCAGGTGAAAGCCGTCGTCTACGAGAAGCCTTTCAGCGTGACTGTGCGCGACGTCGACGATCCGCAGATCCAGCACCCGAACGACGTGCTGGTACGCGTGACGTCGACCGCGATCTGCGGCTCCGACCTGCACATGTACGAGGGCCGCACGGCCGCCGAGGCGGGCATCGTCTTCGGACACGAGAACCTCGGCATCATCGAGGAGGTCGGCAACGGCGTGACATCGCTGTCCGAAGGCGACCGCGTCGTCATGCCGTTCAACGTCGCCTGCGGATTCTGCAAGAACTGCCTTGTCGGAAGGACCGGGTTCTGCCTGACGGTGAACCCGGGCTTCGCCGGCGGCGCCTATGGCTACGTGGCCATGGGCCCGTTCATCGGCGGGCAGGCGGAGCGGCTGCGGGTTCCCTATGCCGACTTCAACTGTCTGAAGCTGCCGCCGGGCGAGGAGTTCGAGACCGATTTCGTGCTGCTCGCCGACATCTTCCCGACCGGCTACCACGGTTGCGAGCTCGCCCAGGTCACCCCCGGCGAGAGCGTGGCCGTCTTCGGCGCCGGACCGGTGGGGCTGATGGCCGCGTACTCCGCGCTCCTGCGCGGTGCGTCGAAGGTGTTCTCCGTGGACCGGGTGCCCGAGCGGCTCGCGAAGGCGGAGGAGATCGGAGCGGTTCCGATCGACTTCACCCAGGGCGACCCGGCACAGCAGATCAAGGAACAGACCGACGGCGAGGGAACCGACAAGGGCGTCGACGCCGTCGGCTACCAGGCCCAGGCACACGACGCCAGCCATGAGGAACCGGCCGTCGTCCTCAACACGCTCGTCGAGACCGTGCGGCCGACCGGAATGCTCGGCGTACCCGGTCTGTACGTGCCGTCCGACCCGGGCGGACCCGACGAGCACGCCAAGCACGGTCAACTGCTGGTCTCCATCGGCCGCATGTTCGAGAAGGGCCAGCAGATGGGCACCGGTCAGTGCAACGTCAAGCGGTACAACCGCCAGTTGCGCGACCTGATCATCGCGGGGCGCGCCAAGCCCAGCTTCGTGGTCTCCCACGAACTGCCGCTGGAGGAGGCGCCGGACGCGTACCAGAAGTTCGACAAGCGGATCGAGGGCTACACCAAGGTCGTGCTGCATCCCGGGCACGCGCTCGCGGCGTAGGCGCGACCGGGCACCGTAGGTTCCCGGACGCCGGCCCCGAACGGCCGCGGCGGGCCGCGACGGATGTCGCGGCCCGCCGTCGTGACCGGGCCGGGGCCGGCAGGGCCTCCGTCAGGTACCGACGTAGGCCGCGAGGTGTTCGCCGGTGAGGGTGGAGCGGGCGGCGACGAGGTCGGCGGGGGTGCCCTCGAAGACGATCCGGCCGCCGTCGTGCCCGGCGCCGGGACCGAGGTCGATGATCCAGTCGGCGTGCGCCATGACCGCCTGGTGGTGCTCGATGACGATGACCGACTTGCCGGAGTCGACCAGCCGGTCGAGCAGGCCGAGCAGCTGCTCGACGTCGGCGAGGTGAAGGCCGGTGGTCGGCTCGTCGAGGACGTAGACGCCGCCCTTGTCCGCCATGTGCGTGGCCAGCTTGAGCCGCTGCCGCTCGCCGCCGGACAGCGTCGTCAGCGGCTGGCCGAGGGTGAGGTAGCCGAGCCCGACGTCCGCCATCCGCTCGAGGATCCTGTGGGCGGCCGGGGTGCGGGCCTCACCGGCGCCGAAGAACTCCTCGGCCTCCGTCACCGACATCGCGAGCACCTCGCTGATGTCGCGGCCGCCGAGGTGGTACTCCAGCACCGACGCCTGGAACCGCTTCCCCTCGCAGTCCTCGCACGGGGTGTCGACGCCGGCCATCATCCCCAGGTCGACGTAGACGACTCCGGCGCCGTTGCAGGTGGGGCACGCGCCCTCGGAGTTGGCGCTGAACAGGGCCGGCTTCACGCCGTTGACCTTCGCGAACGCCTTGCGGATCGGGTCGAGCAGCCCGGTGTACGTGGCCGGGTTGCTCCGGCGCGAGCCGCGGATCGGCGTCTGGTCCACCGACACCACGCCCTCCGGGACCGGGATGGAACCGTGGATCAGGGAACTCTTGCCGGACCCGGCGACGCCGGTGACGACGCAGAGCACGCCGAGCGGGATGTCGACGTCCACGTTCCGCAGGTTGTTCGCCGTCGCGCCGCGGATCTCCAGCGTGCCGGTGGGCTTGCGCACCGTCTCCCTGAGCGTGGCGCGGTCGTCGAGGTGGCGGCCGGTGACGGTGTCGCTCGACCGCAGCCCGTCGACGGTGCCCTCGTAGCAGACGGTGCCGCCCGCCGTGCCGGCGCCGGGACCGAGGTCCACGACGTGGTCGGCGATGGCGATCGTCTCCGGCTTGTGCTCCACCACGAGCACCGTGTTGCCCTTGTCCCGCAGCCGCAGCAGCAGGTTGTTCATCCGCTGGATGTCGTGCGGGTGCAGCCCGACGGTGGGTTCGTCGAAGACGTACGTGACGTCGGTGAGCGAGGAGCCGAGGTGGCGGATCATCTTGACGCGCTGCGCCTCGCCGCCCGACAGGGTGCCGGCCGGCCGGTCGAGCGAGAGATAGCCGAGGCCGATCTCCGTGAAGGAGTCGAGGGTGTGCTGCAGCGCGGTGAGCAGCGGCGCCACCGACGGCTCCGCGAGGCCGCGGACCCATTCGGCAAGGTCGCGGATCTCCATCGCGCAGGCGTCCGCGATGCTGATCCCCTTGATCTTCGACGACCGGGCGCCCTCGCTGAGCCGGGTGCCGTCGCACTCGGGGCAGGTGGTGAAGGTGACCGCCCGCTCCACGAACGCGCGGATGTGGGGCTGCATCGCCTCCTTGTCCTTGGACAGGAACGACTTCTGGATCTTGGGGATCAGGCCCTCGTAGGTGAGGTTGACGCCGTTGACCTTGACCTTGGTCGGCTCCCGGTAGAGGAAGTCGTGCATCTCCTTCTTCGTGAACCGGCGGATCGGCTTGTCGGGGTCGAGGAATCCCGACTCGGCGTAGATGCCCACGGTCCACACGTTGTCCGACTTCCAGCCCGGGATGGTGAACGCGCCCTCGGCGATCGACTTGGAGTCGTCGTAGAGCTGGGTGAGGTCGATGTCGGAGACCTTGCCGCGGCCCTCGCAGCGGTTGCACATGCCGCCGGTGCGCTCGTAGGTCGCCTTCTGGGCCTTGGCCTTGGCGCCGCGCTCGACCGTGATCGCACCGCTCGCCCGGACCGAGGCGGTGTTGAAGGAGTACGCGCTGGGCGGGCCGATGTGCGGCTCGCCGAGCCGGCTGAACAGGATGCGCAGCATCGCGTTGGCGTCGGTGGCGGTGCCGACCGTGGAGCGGGGGTCGCCGCCCATCCGCTGCTGGTCGACGCTGATCGCCGTCGTCAGCCCCTCCAGGACGTCGACCTCGGGCCGCGCCAGGTTCGGCATGAAGCCCTGCACGAAGGCGCTGTACGTCTCGTTGATCAGCCGCTGGGACTCCGCGGCGATCGTGTCGAACACCAGCGAGCTCTTGCCGGAGCCGGAGACGCCGGTGAACACCGTCAGCCGGCGCTTCGGGATCTCGATGCTGACGTCCTTGAGGTTGTTCTCGCGCGCACCGTGGACGCGAATCAGATCGTGGCTGTCGGCAGCGTGCGGCGCAGGTGACCGCGTGTCCGTCCTCGTCGCCATGCTCATCTCGTTCCCCTCTGTCGGTCCGGCCGCCTCAGCGGTCGCCGTCGCCGTCGCCTGCGTTCGATCCAACCAGCTTCGGGAGGTGCGTCCGGCCGCCTTCGCCCACTTCGCCGGACACGAACCGGCGGCCGGACGGTGCGGGACGGCTTACGGACGCCGCTCCGGCGGCCCGCGGGACCGCGGAAGGCGCCGTCGCACACGCGGTACGGCGCCGGGGCGGCCGCGTGGACGACTCCGGCGTCACCGGCCCGTGCGGCCCTTCTCCGTCGCTTCCCGGGTCCGCACCGGTCTCGTCACCTGCTTCGCCACGCAGGACGGCATGCCCGCCGTCGCGTTCGCCGCGTCGCGCCGGTAGACGCTGGGCGGCACACCGACCAGCTCCGTGAAGCGGCTGCTGAAGGTGCCCAGCGACGAGCAGCCGACCGCGAAGCAGACCTCGGTGACACTGAGGTCGCCACGGCGCAGCAGCGTCATCGCACGCTCGATGCGCCGCGTCATCAGATAGGCGTACGGCGATTCTCCGTAGGCGAGCCGGAACTGGCGGCTGAGGTGGCCCGCCGACATGTTCGCCCCACGCGCGAGCGCCTCGACGTCCAGCGGCTGCGCGTACTCGCGGTCGATCCGGTCGCGAACGCGGCGCAGCCGCGCGAGGTCGCGCAGGTTCAGGACCGCGGCGGGTTTGCTGGTCACTCGCCACATCGTGCCACATGGCCCAGGACGGCGGTCGGGACTCGGCAGAGGGCGCCTCGAAGTGCGCCTGCCGCCCGCTGTCCGGCCTGACCAGGCCGGTGAAATCTGTGCCGGACGGCGGGGTCGGAAACGACAGCGGGACCCGCGCCGCGCTGCCTCCCCCGGAGTGGCCGACGGGCGGTTGTCAGTGCCGGATGTCACGCTGAGGTCACACAGGACCTGCGAAGGGAGACGCCATGATCACCACCGACTTCGCGCCCGGCTCACCCTGTTGGCTCGATCTCGGTGCCCCCGACGTCCAGGCCGCCGCGGCCTTCTACGGTGCGGTGTTCGGGTGGGACTACGAGTCCATGGGCGGGGGTGAGGAGATGGAAGGCGGAATGTTCCGCAAGGACGGAAAGATCGTCGCCGGCCTCGGCAAGCTCACCGAGGAAGGCGCGCGCTCGGCCTGGATGATCTACCACACCGTCACCGACGCGGACGCCACGACCCGGGCCGTGGAGAGCGGTGGCGGCACGGTGCGGGTGGCGCCCAGGGATCTCGACGACTGGGGCCGGATGGCTCAGTACAACGACCCGCTCGGAGGCCAGTTCGCCGTCTGGCAGCCGGGGAAGACCAAGGGCGTCGAGTTGGTGGACGAGCCGGGCTCGCTGTGCTGGACCGAGCTGTACACGAGCGACGCCGCGGCCGCGAAGGAGTTCTACGGCGGTGTCTTCGGCTGGCAGTTCAGTGACATGGAGCTGCCGGGCGGCGGGGGCACGTACAGCATGATCACGCCCGCCGGACTTCCGGAGGAGCGCATGCACGGCGGTGTCATGCAACTCCGCACGGAGGACCTCCGCCTGGCCAACGGACGGCCGTACTGGCACCCGGTCTTCGCCGTCACCGACTGCGACGCCGCGGTCGCCAGGGTCAGGGACAACGGCGGCAGTGTGCAGATGGGACCGCAGGACGCGGAGGGCGTCGGCCGGCTGGCCGTCTGCGTCGACGCGGCGAGCGCGGACTTCGTGGTGCTCACCCCCGCCGAGAGCTGAGCCCTCCGGTCGCCGGGGCGTCCCGTACCGAGGTCACCCGGACCGGGAAGACGACGGGCCGGCCTGCCAGTTGCCTTTCCCCTGCCGTGGCCGGCGGATCCGTGGCCAGCCCCTGTGGCAACGGCGGTAGGGCCCGCCTGCGTCATCGCGGTGCGCGGCCCGTGGGTCGCGGCGGGCGACGAGCCCGCCTCCCCGGTCGGAGCGTGTCAGTGGTGATCTCTAAGGTGTACTGCGTGGTCCGGTCCCGCCCGCACCCCTCCATACGCGGGGGCGGTGGCCGGCCACGCCCACGTTCACCCATGTGAAGGAAGCCATCGGTCATGTTCCAGGAGACCCCGATCTACGCCCGCCTCATCACCGAGCGGGGTGATGTGCCCGACCAGGTGCGCCGCGACGCCGAGCGGATACACCGGGACCTGGCACGCGTGATCGCCACGGGCTCCCCGTCCGAGCCGGGACTGCCCCGCAGAGCGTGAGAGCCGTTCGCCGCCCGACCGGCGGTGAGCGGGTACGGCGGAGCCGGCTCAGCGCCAGCCGAATCGGCGGTCCACCACCGCCGCGAACTCCTCCAGGGTCAGGACGGCGTCCCCGTTCTGGTCAGCCGCGTCGAACAGCGCGGAGGAGGCGTCGGCGTCACCCAGGGCCCAGAAGGGCAGATCGCCCGACGCGGCCAGGGAGGGGCCCTTCGTCCGCAGAGCGATGATCACCTCTTCCCGGGTCAGCGTCCCGTTCCGATCGAGGTCGAGCGCCTCGAACAGCTTCCGGGCTTTGTCACTGGTCACGTCGTCCCCGTCCCTTCGCACAGCGGGCAGGCCGGCCGGTCCGCCTCGCTCACGAACGAAAACGCGAATTCTGCCACCCCGGTTCCCCCGAGCCTACTGGGCCCGGGCGACGAGGAGGGCGACGTCGTCGTGGTCCTCGGGGTGGCGCAGGCCGTACAGCAGGAGGTCGCAGGTCTCCTCGAGCGGCCGGTGCGGTTCGTTCAGGAAGCTGAGCAGGACGTTCAGCCGGTCGTCGATGGGGTGGTGCCGCGTCTCGACGAGCCCGTCGGTGTACAGCACCAGCAGGTCGCCGGGGCCGAGCTCGACCGTGGTGGCCTCGAAGGGGATGCCGCCGACGCCGAGCGGGGCGCCGGAGGGCACGTCGAGCAGCGCGGGGGCCCGGCCGGGTCCGGCCAGGGCGGGCGGCATGTGTCCGGCGTTGGCGATGCGGCACTGCCTGGTGCGGGGGTCGTACACGGCGTAGAGGCAGGTGACGATGTAGTGCTCCAGGTCGCACGTGATCCTGTCCAGGTGCTGGAGCACGTCGCCCGGCTCGAGGTCCAGGTCCGCGTAGGCGCAGGTGGCGGTGCGCAGCCGGCCCATGGTGGCGGCGGCGTCGATGCCGTTCCCCATGACGTCGCCGACGACCAGAGCGGTCTTGTCGTCCTCCAGCGGCAGGACGTCGTACCAGTCGCCGCCGACCTCACTGGTGGCCTGGGCCGGCTGGTAGCGGGAGGCGAGCTCCAGACCCGTGTGGTGCGGCGGGTGGTCGGGCAGCAGGCTGCGCTGAAGCGTGAGGGCGGTGTTGCGCACGCTCTGGAACCAGCGGGCGTTGTCGATGGCCACGGCGGCGCGGCCGGCCAGCTCACTGGCGAGGACGACGTCGTCGTCGTCGAACGGGAGCGGGTTGCGGGTGCGCTTCAGATCGAGGGCACCGAGCACCTCTCCGTGCGCGATCAACGGCACGGCGAGGTACGAGTGGACGCCGGCCTGGGCCAGCAGGGAGCCGGCCGCGGCGTCCCGGGCGATGCGCGGCAGATCGCGGTCCGCGACGTGACGGACCAGGACCGGCCGGCCGGTGTGGACGCACAGGGTGACCAGCCGGTCGCCGTCGTAGGCCGCCAGGTCGCCCGGGGGATCGGCGGCGCGCAGCGCCACGGTGGGGTGGGCCGACTTGAGCGCGAGGGCGCGGAAGAGCTCCGGGCCGTTCTCCGGCGGGCGCGAGCGGCGGCAGGCCAGGGCCGAGTCGAGGACGTCGACGGCGACCACGTCGGCGAGCTGGGGGACGGAGATCTCGGCCAGTTCACGGGCGGTCTGCTCCACCTCCAGCGAGGTGCCGACGCGGGTGGAAGCCTCGGCGATGAGGGCGAGGCGTCGCCGGGCCCGGTCGGCCTCCGCGGCCGCGCGGTGGCGTTCGGTGACGTCGACGACCGAGGCGGCCGCGCCCAGCACCCGCCCGCCGGGATCCTCCAGCCGGTAGAAGGACAGGGACCAGGCGTGTTCGCGTTCGGGGTCGGTCGGCGGGCGGCCCACGTGGTACTGGTCGAGCAGGGGAGTGCCCGTGGTGAGCACCTGACGCAGCGCGGACTCGATGGTGTCGACGTCGGGGAAGGGCAGGGTCTCCCGCAGGCGACGGCCGACGTGGTCCTCGGCAGGGATGCCGTCGATACGCTCCAGCGCCGGGTTGACCAGGAGGTACCGCAGATCCGGGTCCATGAGGGCCAGGCCGATCGGCGACTGGTTGATCAGCCGCTCGCACAGGGCCAGATCGGTCTCGACGCGCTGGAGCAGGGTGTGGTCGGCGGCGATGCCCAGCGCGTAGACGTCCCCGAGATCGTCCTGCAGCCGCATGTTGCGGAACTCCATCAGGCGGCTGCTGCCGTCCTTGTGCCGGACGGGGAAGGCGCCGGCCCAGCTGCGGCCGGTCTCCAGCACTTCCGTGAACAGCTTGACCACGGCCTGCAGATGCTGGGGGTGGATGATCAGCCGGGCCGCGTACTGGCCGAGTGCCTCCTCCGCGGTGTAGCCGATGAGCTCCTCGGCCTGGGGAGTCCAGAAGACGATGCGCCCGTCGGAGTCGAGGACCATCGCTGCCACGCTCAGGACGTCCAGCAGACCGGTGATCGGGGGCGGTTCGTAGCCGTACGCATCACCGTTGGACAAGAAGGGATCGGCTGTCATCCCGGATCCTCCTCCACCGTTCGGTGGGACGGTGTGATCTCTGCCGGTATCGGCGCGCTTATGGAATCCGACCACCGGTACCTCCATGCTGCCCCCGGCCCGCGATGTCCGGAAACACGGGGGCTCCGGCGGAAGGTCGCCGGGGCCGTGCGCATCGGCCGGACAAGCAGGAACATGGTCGTGTAGAGGACTCCACCCGGGCGGCATCCATGGATCCTGCGCGACAAGCATCCGACGAGCCCACGGCCGCACGACCGCATGGCGTGCTCGACGCGTCCACCGACGCGGCGGCGGTCGTGAACGCGCACGGCGTCGTCCTCGGCTGGACCCGGGGTGCCGAGACACTGCTCGGCCATCCGGCGTCCGAGGTGGTCGGCGCCTCCGCCGCACGTCTGCTGGCGATGCCCGGCGACCCCGCACGCGTGGCCGGTGTCGCGGAGCGGTGCCGCGCCGGGATGGGGTGGAGCGGTCTCGTCCCCGTGCGGCACCGCGACGGCCGGCCCGTCGACGTCGACCTGCGGGTCTCCGCCGCCTTCCGCATCGGCGCGGACGAGTGCTTCCTGATCTCGGGCCGGGCGCAGCGGCAGACGTGGACGGTGGGTCAGTCCGTCCTGGACGGGTTCCTGACCCGCTCCCCGGTCGGTATGGCGGTGGTGGACCTCGAGCTGCGCTACGTGTGGCTGAACGACACCCTGGAACGGTTCGGCGGCGTGCCCCGTGAACAGCGGCTGGGGCGTCGGCTGAGCGAACTGCTGCCCGGGCTGCAGGCGGAGACCATCGAGGGTTTGATGCGCAAGGTCCTGGAAACCGGGGTCCCCGTCACCGACTACGAGTACGTGGGCTGGAGCTGGGCCGACCCGCACCGCCAACACGCCTACTCCACCTCCTTCTTCCCCCTGGTGGACGCCGGCGACTGCGTCACCGGGGTCTGCTACATGGTTCTGGACGTCACCGAGCGGTGGACCGCCCGTCAGCTCCTGGCGATGGTCAACGAGGCCGGTACCCGCGTCGGCACGACCCTGGACGTGATGCAAACGGCTCAGGAACTCGCCGACTTCGCCGTCCCCCGCTTCGCGGACTTCGTCATCGTCGACCTCCTGGAACCCGTCCTCAGCACCGAGGAGCACGGTGCGTGGCTGACGGACGCGGGCCCGGCGCCCGCCAGGCCGGTGATGCGCCGGGCCGGCATGAAGTCCGTGCGCGAGGGATGTCCGGAGGCCGTGGCCCGGATCGGGGACCGGGTGGACTTCCTGCCTCCGCCGCACGACGCGGACCTGCTCCTCCACGGCGATCCGGTCCTCGTCCCCGTCCTCGATCCGTCCGACGACCTGTGGATGACGGAACAGCCCGAACGGGCGGCCAGCATTCGGGAGTTCGGGCTGCACTCCCTCATCTCCGTGCCGATGCGGGCGCGGAACACCGCGCTCGGTCTCACCACCTTCATACGGTCGCTCAACCCCGTCTCGTTCCAGTCCGACGACGTTCTGCTGGCCCGGGAGCTGGTGGCGCGAGCGGCGCTGTGCGTCGACAACGCCCGCCGCTACACCCGGGAACACGCCGCGGCGGTCACCCTGCAGCGCAGCCTGCTGCCGCACGCCCTGTCGGGCGGAACCGCCCTCGAGGTGGCCTCGTCGTACCTCCCGGCGGACCCGACGGACGGGGTGGGGGGCGACTGGTTCGACGTGATCCCCCTGTCCGGGGCCCGCGTCGGGCTCGTCGTGGGCGACGTGGTGGGGCACGGCATCACCGCCGCGGCGACCATGGGCCGACTGCGCACCGCGGTGCAGACCCTCGCCGACATGGAGATGCCTCCCGACGAACTGCTCGCGCACCTCGACGACCTCGTGCTCCGGCTGAGCGCGGAGAAGACCGACGACGAGGCGGCCCACCGGACCACGGCGACCTTCCTCGGAGCCACCTGCCTGTACGCCGTCTACGATCCGGTCACCCGGCGGTGCACGATGGCCCGGGCCGGGCATCCGCCGCCCGTCGTCGTCTCGCCCGACGGGCAGGTGTCGTTCCCGGAGCCCCCGGCCGGGCCCCCGCTCGGACTGGGCGGGATGGCCTTCGAGGCCACCGAGATCGAGCTCGCCGAGAACAGCCTGTTCGGGCTCTACACCGACGGCCTCGTGGAGGGCGCCGACCAGGACATGGAACGGGGCATGGTCCGGCTCGGCGAGGTGCTGGCCCGGTCCGACGCCGACCTCGGCGGCCTGTGCTCGTCCGCGGTACGGCAACTGGTGCCCGAGCCGCATCCCGACGACATCGCCCTGCTCCTGGCGCGCACACGCGCCCTGGGCGCCGACCGCGTCGTCTCCTGGGAGGTCCCCGTGGACCCGGCCGCCGTCGCCGACGTCCGGGCCCGGGCGACCCGCCAGGTGGAGGCCTGGGGGCTGGCGGACCTGGCCATGACGACGGAGCTCATCGTGAGCGAGCTGGTCACCAACGCGATCCGCTATGCCGCGTCGCCCATTCGTCTGCGCCTGCTGCGCGAAACGCGCCTGACCTGCGAGGTCGCCGACGCCAGCAGCACGGCCCCCCGGTTGAGGCATGCCCGGAGCACGGACGAGGGGGGCCGTGGCCTGTTTCTGGTGGCGCAGCTCTCCCATCGCTGGGGGGCTCGGTACACGGCCGGCGGAAAGATCATCTGGGCCGAGCAGGAGATCCCGTGACCCGTGACCGGCGGGCGGCAGCGCCGCGTTGGTCCGATCAGGCGACGAGGAGATCGTCCATCTGGCCGACCGCCGCCTTGAGGCCCTCCTCCATGCCCATGGTGACCAGTTGGTCCATCTGCTCGCGGGTGTCGAAGGCGGACCGGATCTCCATGCGGGTTCCGGACCCGTGCCGGGTCAGGGTGACGCGCACGGTGGTGGTCGGCATGGTGGCGCTCGGGGTTCCGTCCTGGTCGGCGAAGCCGTCGGTGAACTCCAGGGAGGTGGGCGGAGCGACCGACGTGACGCGCCACCAGCCGCGGTGCTTGTCGCCCTCGGGGCCCGTCATGAAGTAGGTGACCTCGCCGCCCGGAGTCAGGTCGTGGTTCTCGACGGTCGCCGGGTAGGTCGGCGGCCCCCACCAGCGCTCCAGCCGACGGGGGTCCGCCCACAACTGCCACACCTTCTCGACGGGGGCCGCGAGTTCGGCGATCAGGGTGAGGGTGAGGCTGTCGAAATCCTTGTCCACGCTGGTGACGCTCATCTGTCCCGTCCTTCTCTCGGTTCGTGCTCGTTCGCGGGGCGTTCCTCCGCGAGCAGGTCGGTCATCCGCTCCACTCTGCCGCGCCACAGGGATTCCAGCTCGTCGAGCGCCTGCCGGGCGCGCGCCACGGCATCGGGCTCCGTGCGGACGAGCTGCTCACGTCCCCGGCGCTGCTTGCCGACCAGTCCGGCCTGTTCCAGCACCGCCACGTGTTTCTGCACCGCGGCGAAGCTCATCGGGTAGGCGGCGGCCAGTTGTGACACCGACAGCTCACCGTCGACGCAGCGGCGCAGGATGTCCCGGCGTGTCGGGTCCGCCAGGGCGTGGAAGAGCCGGTCCAGGCCTGCGCCGTCACCTTCATCTACAACCATTTGGTTGTACGTTAGCCGCCTGTGCGTCGCCTGTAAACCGCCGGGCGCCCGCCGCTCGCGCAGTCGCCCGCCCCGCCGCTCGCGCAGTCGCCCGTTCCCGTCGGTCCTCCCGGAGCGTCCGCGGGCAGGAGGGCGTGACGTGAAGGTGCGATACGGCCTTGGATCGCCCGTCAAGGGCGCACCTCTCAGGCGCACTCCAAGGCAGAGGGAGGCCTCACAGCCGACTTTCAGTGGATTCCTGTTTCTTTCATTGACAGTGGAAAATAAGGGCCCTAGGTTCCCGGCCATGCGCTCCTCGTCCCGCTCGTCCTCGTCGGTCGAGACGTTCCCGGCCCACACCCCGGCCGCTTCACAGATCTTCACCACCGTCCTGTCGCAGGGGCCGCTCACCCGGCTGGAGGTGGCACGGCGGGCGGGTCTGTCACCGGCAGCGGTCACCAAGGCGGTCCGCCCGCTGATCGAAGCCGGCTACCTCGTGGAGGACACGGACGCGGAGGCGCGCCCGGCGCTCGGCCGGCCCGCGAACCTGGTCCGGGTCGACGGAGGGCGAGCGCTGTTCGCCGGCGTCAAGGTGACCGGCGACGAGGTCATCGGAGTCCTCACGGACCTGTGCTGTCGCCTCCTGCTGGCCCGGCACGTACCCCTGACCGGCCGGGACCCGAAAACGGTGTTGGCCTCCGTCACGGAGCTGGTGCACGAACTGCTGACCGAGGCGGACGGCTTCGGCGTGCGCGTCATGGGGCTCGGCGTCTCGGTCTCCGGCGACGTGGACCGCGGCGAGGGCGTGGTGCGTTACTCGCCGTTCCTGGAGTGGCGGGACGTCCCGCTCGCCGAGCTGGCGGCCACGACCACGGGGCTGCCGGTCACCGTCGACAACGACGTCCGGGCCCTGACCGTCGCCGAGCAGTGGTTCGGCGCCGGCGTGGGGCTGGCCGACTTCGCCGTGGTGACGGTCGGCGCGGGCATCGGCTGCGGCCTGGTCGTCCACGGCCGGGTCGTCTCCGGCGCGCACGGCGTCGCCGGGGAGATCGGGCATGTCACCGTCGACCCGTCCGGCCCGCCCTGCCACTGCGGCAACCGGGGCTGTGTGGAGGCCATCGCGGGGGACGCCGCGATCGTCCGGCGGGTCCGTGAGGTCACGGGGGCGGACGTCGCCGACGCCGGCGCGGCCCTCGCCCTCGCCCACCAGGGCGACGCGGGCGCGAGGGAGGTGTACGCCCGCGCAGGGGAGGCCATCGGGCGGGGCATCGCCACCGTGGCCAATCTCCTCGGCCCCGAACGCGTGATCATCTCCGGCGAGGGGCTGGCCGCCTACGACCTGTTCGCCGAGCAGATCCGCGACGCGTTCACCGCCGCCGCCTTCGGCTCCGCCGCGCGGTGCGACGTACAGACCCGCCCCCTGCCCTTCGAGGAGTGGGCGCGCGGAGCCGCCGCCACCGCGATCCAGTCCTTCATCACCGACCCCACCTGACCGGACAGCACCCCACCGCCGCCCTCCCCGCACCCCGGCGCCGGTCCACAGCACCCCCCACGGCTCGGGCAAGGGCCGAGCCGCCCCGAGCCACCCCGCCGAAACCCACCCCAGGAGGTACGGCCCATGTGGTCACCCCCGCACCCCGCCCTGCCCGCACGCGCCCTGAGAGCCGTGGTGGTCCTGGCCGTCGCCGCGGCCGCCGGGACCGTCGCCCCGACGGCCCACGCCGAGACCGCCCCGCCCGCCGTCGCGGCCAAGCCGTACATGGGCTGGTCGAGTTGGAGCATGCAGTCGTCCAAGTACCCCGGCCTCAACCCCGACGGCGACTACAGCTACCTCACCGAGGCCAACGTCCTGAAGCAGGCCGGCGCCCTCGCCGCCAAGCTGAAGAAGTACGGCTACGAGTACGTCAACATCGACGCCGGCTGGTGGCGCGACATGACGTGGAAGCCCGCGTTCGACCAGTACGCCCGCCAGAAGGCGGACCCCGGCCGCTTCCCCCGCGGCATGAAGGCCGTCGCCGATGATCTCCACGCCAAGGGCCTCAAAGCCGGCATCTACCTGCCGGTCGGCCTGGAGAAGGAGGCGTACGGCGAGGGGAAGACGCCCGTCTGGAACGCCGAGGGGTGCACCACCGCCGACATCGTGCACGACGACCTGCGCACGACCAACGGCTGGGACAGCGCCTACAAGCTGGACTTCTCCAAGCCCTGCGCGCAGAAGTACGTCGACTCCCAGGCGCGGATGTTCGCCGACTGGGGCTACGACTTCCTGAAGCTGGACGGTGTCGGCCCCGGCTCCGGAAAGAGCGGCGACCAGTACGACAACGTCGCCGACGTGGCCGCCTGGCAGAAGGCGATCGCCGCCACCGGGCGCCCCATCCATCTGGAGCTGTCCTGGTCCCTGGACATCGGACGGGTCGCCGACTGGAAGAAGCATTCCCAGGGCTGGCGCATCGACACCGACGTCGAGTGCTACTGCAACACCCTGGTCAGCTGGGAGAACTCCGTCGACGACCGCTGGGACGACGTCCCGGCCTGGACCCGGCACGCAGGCCCCGGCGGCTGGAACGACCTCGACTCCCTGGACGTCGGCAACGGCGAGATGGACGGCCTGACCAAGGCCGAGCGGCAGAGCTACGCCACGCTGTGGGCCATCGCCAAGTCCCCGCTCTACACCGGCGACGACCTCACCCGCCTCGACTCCTACGGCCTGTCCCTGCTGACCAACCGCGAGGTCATCGCGGTCAACCAGGGCGACACGCCGCCCGCACGTCCGGTCACCCCGTCCGACCCGCAGCAGGTGTGGGCCGCGCGGAACCCCGACGGCACCCACACCGTCGCCCTGTTCAACCTGGCCGACAGGCCGGCCTCGGTGACCGCCGACTGGTCCACCCTCGGCTTCACCGGCAAGGCCGCCGTCCGGGACCTCTGGAACCACGAGAACCTCGGCACGTACCGGAACGGAATCACCCAGGCCCTGCCCGCCCACGGGTCCCGGCTGTTCACCGTGACCCCGCGCGGCGCCACGATCACGTACACCGGCATCGAGGCCGAGTCCCCGGCGAACACCCTCGGCGGCAACGCCTCGGTAGCCGACTGCTCGGCCTGCTCCGGCGGGAAGAAGATCGGCAACCTCTACCTCGGCGGTCGGCTGACCGTGCACGACGTCGTGGTCGACAAGGCGGGCACCTACCAGATCAAGGTCGCCTACATCAGCGGTGACGCCCGCTCGGCGGACGTCTCGGCCAACGGAGGCGGCGCCACCCGCCACAAGTTCCCCGCCACGGGCGACTGGGGGACCGTGTCGAGCGTCCACGTGCCCGTGACGCTCAAGGCCGGCTCCAACACGATCACCTTCGACAGCGGTTCCGGCTACGCGCCGGACATCGACAGGATCGACGTACCGAAGTCCTCCTGAACCCCCGGGGGCCCGGCGTCACCGCCGGGCCCCTTCGCAGCAGACTTCTGGAGCCGCCATGAACCCCCACCCCACCGACCCCGGCAGAAGAACCCTGCTCTCCCTGACCGCGACGGCCGGTCTCACCGCGGCCCTCGGCAGCCTTCCCGCGTTCACCGCCTCCGCCGCGCCCCGACGGCCCGCCGACTCCACCACGCCGCGGAGCGACCCGCGCCACCACCTGTGGTGGCAGGCCCCCGCCGACGACGGCTCGATGATCGAACAGGGCCTGCCCGTCGGCAACGGCCGCCTCGGCGCCCTCGCGGGCAACGATCCCGGCCGCGAAGTCCTCCTGATCACCGACGCCACCCTGTGGACCGGCGGCCTCAACGACACCCTGGACGCCGATGGCCAGTTCCCCTACGGCCGCTCCGACTTCGGCTCCTTCACCCTCCTCGCGCGCCTCACCGTCGACCTCCCCGACCACGACCTGTCCGGCGTGGACGGCTACCGCCGCACCCTCGACCTCGCCCAGGGCCTGGTCACCAGCTCGTACGTCCGCTCCGGAGTGACGTACCGGCGGCAGATCTTCGCCAGCCGCCCCGACGACGTGATCGTCCTGCACTTCACCCAGAGCGGACGCGGCCGCTACACCGGCTCGGTGACCCTGGAGGGGACGCACGGCGAAGGGGCGGCGGTCTCCTTCGGCACCGCCTTCCCCAACGGACTGCGCTACGGCGCGGCGGTGACGGCGTACGGCACCGGAGGCCGCGTCCGGGTGCACGGGACGCGCGTCGACTTCGCCGGCTGCCGTGACCTCACGGTCGTGGTCAGCGGCGGCACCGACTACGCGCCGGACGCGTCCAAGGGGTACCGCGACCCGACCCTCGACCCGGAGAAGCTGGCCCGCGCCAAGGTCCGTGCCGCGGCCGCCCACCCGGCCGGCACCCTCCTGCGCACCCACGTCGCCGACTACCGCGACCTCTACGGGCAGCTGGACCTCTCCCTCGGCACGTCCACGGCCGCCCAACGCTCCCTGGACACCTGGGAACGCCTCCGGGCCCGCGCGCGTGACGGCGTGCCCGACCCCGAACTGGAGGCGGCCTACTTCCAGTTCGGCCGCTACCTGATGATCTCCGGATCCCGCGGCAGCCTGCCCCTCAACCTCCAGGGACTGTGGCTCGACGGCAACGACCCGGACTGGATGAGCGACTACCACACCGACATCAACCTCCAGATGAACTACTGGATGGCCGACCGCGCGGGCCTGTCGCAGTGCTTCGACGCCCTCACCGACTACTGCCTCGCCCAGCTCCCGTCCTGGACCGACCTCACCCGCCGCCTCTTCGACGACCCGCGCAACCGCTACCGCAACTCGACCGGCAGGAACGCCGGCTGGACCGTCGCCATCTCCACCAACCCCTACGGCGGAGGCGGCTGGTGGTGGCACCCCGCCGGCAACGCCTGGCTGTGCACCACCCTGTGGGAGCACTACGAGTACACCCGGTCGCGGACGCACCTGGAGAGGATCTACCCGCTCCTCAAGGGCGCCTGCGAGTTCTGGGAGGCCCGGCTGCTCACCACGACCCTGCCGGGCGGCTCGCGTGAGGTGCTCATCGCCGACAGCGACTGGTCGCCGGAACACGGCCCGCTCGACGCCAAGGGCATCACGTACGCCCAGGAACTGGTGTGGGCACTGTTCGGCCACTACTGCGCCGCGGCGGCCGAGTTGGGGAAGGACGCCGGCTACGCGGACACCATCGCCTCGCTGCGCGGGAGGCTGTACCTGCCGCAGGTGAGTCCGAAGACCGGCCGGCTGCAGGAGTGGATGTCGCCCGACGACCTCGGCGAGACGACCCACCGGCACCTGTCCCCGCTGGTCGGCCTCTTCCCCGGCGACCGCATCCGCCCCGACGGCTCCACCCCCGAGGAGATCGTCGACGGTGCCATGGCCCTGCTCACCGCGCGCGGCATGAACAGCTTCGGCTGGGCCAACGCCTGGCGCAGTCTGTGCTGGGCACGCCTGAAGGACGCCGACAAGGCCTACCGGCTGGTCGTGACCAACCTGCGCCCCTCGACCGGCGGCGGCAACGGCACCGCCTTCAACCTGTTCGACATCTACCAGGTGGAGCAGGGCCGGGGCATCTTCCAGATCGACGCCAACTTCGGCACACCGGCGGCGATGTCGGAGATGCTGCTGTACTCCCGCCCCGGGCACCTGGAACTCCTCCCCGCCCTCCCCGACGCCTGGGCGCGGTCCGGACACGTCACCGGTCTCCCGGCGCGCGGCGGGTTCGTCCTGGACCTGCGCTGGCGGGACGGCAGACCCACCTCCGTACGGCTCCGCAGTGTCGGCGGCCGGACCACGAAGGTGGAGTGCGCCGGGGTGTCCCGCACGGTGAGCCTGGAGCCGGGCGAGTCCGTCACGTTGAAGGACTTCGTCCGATGAGGGCCCACCGCGGGCCCCTGCGCCGCGCCCTGGCCGTCCTCCTCCTCACCGCCGCGCTCCAGGCCACCCCGGCGACCGCCGCGGGCGCGGCCGACCGCGAGCACGACGTCATCACCTGGGGCGCGAGCGCCGACCGGATGGGAGACGGGGCCGCCGACCGCGGCTACCGGCTGGTCGTCCGCACCAGCGTCGGTGGGAGCGACCTGAGGATCCGGCTCTCCAACGCCTTCGGGGACCGGCCGCTGACCTTCGGCAGCGTCCACGCGGGCATCCGCGCGTCCGGGGCCGAACTGGTGCGGGGCTCCAACCGGCGGCTGACCTTCGACGGCGCACGCTCGGTCACCGTCCCCGCCGGCGCCACCGTGTGGAGTGATCCGCTGCCCGGCAGGTGGGCGGCGGCGCTCGACCTGGTGGTCAGCCTGCACACCCCCGACGCGGCGGGCCCGGCGACCGGGCACTGGATGGCCCTGCAGACGTCGTACACCGGCCCCGGTGACCACACCGCCGAGGAGAGCGGCGCCCACTGGACGGAGACGACCGGCTCCTGGTTCTACCTGGACGCCGTGTCCGTGCGGACCGGCAGCGCGACCGGCGCCGTGGTCGCCCTCGGCGACTCCATCACGGACGGCTGGCAGTCCACGACCGACCTCGACCGCCGCTGGCCCGACTACCTGGCCCGTCGGCTCCTGCGAGCGGACACCGCGGTGAAGGGGGTCGCGAACGAGGGCATCTCCGGGAACAAGGTCCTGGCGGACGGAGCGGGACAGAGCGCACTCGGCCGGCTGCAGCGGGACGTGCTGTCCCAGCCGGGCGTGCGCACCGTGTTCCTCTTCGAGGGCGTCAACGACATCAAGGCACACACCGGCGTCACCGCCGAGGACATCGTCGCCGGCTACCGGGCGATCATCGAACGGGCGCACGCCGCCCAAAAGTGCGTCGTGGGCGCCACCGTCGGCCCGTTCAAGGGCTGGCCGGAATGGGACCCGGCCGCCGAATCCGTACGGCAGGAGGTCAACCGGTTCATCCGCACCAGCGGGGAGTTCGACGCGGTGACCGACTTCGACCGGATCCTGCGCAGCCCCTACGACCCCGAGCGGATGCTGCCGTTCCTCGACGGCGGCGACCACCTCCACCCCAACGACAAGGGCATGCAGGCGATGGCCGACGCCGTGGACCTCACCCGCCTCGACTGCGCCGGCGGACCGCCGGACACCGGATCCCGGGCATGAACACGGCCGGTTGGTTCGGTCGGGGGGCGACCGGGGTACCCGTCCGAAGCCCGATATCTACCGGAATGTCACCGGAGGTGATGGGAGTGACAACCTCCCCCAGGTCGTCGATGGAGACCCATCCCGACATCATTGCCATGCGCGACCGCCACGAGATGGCGGAGCGCGTCACCAGTACGCCCAGGGCGCAGGCCGTCGAAGCTCTCGCCCTGCTCACCGGCGTGTACCTGGCGGCCTCTCCCTGGATCGCCGGGTTCAACAACCTGTCCACCCTGACGGTGAACAACCTGATCGTGGGCATCGCCTACGCCCTGCTGATGAGCGGTGGCTTCGGCCGCGCCTACGAACGCACGCACAGCATGCCGTGGGCCGCCTGCGCGCTGGGCGCCTGGACCATCATCTCGCCCTGGGTCGTCGCGGGTGACGTCAGTACCGTCAGGACGATCGTCAACAACGTCATCGTCGGAGCTCTGTGCCTGCTGCTCGGCCTGGCGGCCAGTGCCGCCGCCCGGGAGAAGCGGTCCTCGCAGGCCGGGCGCCGCATGACCACCCCGTAGGCGTGGCGGATCCGGCCGGGCCGTGGGGGTGCCGCGGCGACTCCGACCGCCTCTGACCACCGGTTCCGGGAACGGAAAGGCCGGCTCGACGCCGTCGTGGCGCGAGCCGGCCTTTGCCGATGCGTTCCCTGCCCAGGTTCCGGGTCCAGGCGTGGCGCGGAAGGTGGGGCGGGCCCCGCTTCGGCGGCACGACCGGGTGGTCAGTCCGTGCCGAACTCCATCGCGGCGCGGTCCAGCATCTCGTCGTCGGCGGAGACCTCGCCGCGGGAGGCGATGGCGTCGGCGCCGCCCTCCGGCATCTCCGGCATAGTGCCGATCAGGCCCGTCGCGGCCGCCTGGGCGGCGCCGATGGCGGGGCTGCCGGTGCCGATGAGGCCGAGGCCGGCGTACTGCTCGAGCTTGGCGCGCGAGTCGGCGATGTCGAGGTTGCGCATGGTGAGCTGGCCGATCCGGTCCACCGGGCCGAACGCGGAGTCCTCGGTACGCTCCATGGACAGCTTGTCCGGGTGGTAGCTGAACGCGGGGCCCGTGGTGTCGAGGATCGAGTAGTCCTCGCCGCGCCGCAGCCGCAGCGTCACCTCACCGGTGACGGCCGCGCCGACCCAGCGCTGCAGCGACTCGCGCACCATGAGCGCCTGCGGGTCCAGCCAGCGGCCCTCGTACATCAGCCGTCCGAGGCGCCGTCCCTCGTTGTGGTACTGAGCGAGGGTGTCCTCGTTGTGGATGGCGTTGACCAGGCGCTCGTACGCCGCGTGCAGCAGGGCCATGCCGGGCGCCTCGTAGATGCCGCGGCTCTTGGCCTCGATGATGCGGTTCTCGATCTGGTCCGACATGCCCAGGCCGTGACGGCCGCCGATGGCGTTCGCCTCCATGACCAGCTCCACCGCGGAGGCGAACTCCTTGCCGTTGATCGTCACCGGACGGCCCTGGTCGAAGCCGATCGTCACGTCCTCGGTGGCGATCTCGACGGTGGGGTCCCAGAACCGCACGCCCATGATCGGCTCGACGGTCTCCACGCTGGTGTCCAGGTGCTCCAGCGTCTTGGCCTCGTGGGTGGCGCCCCAGATGTTGGCGTCGGTGGAGTACGCCTTCTCCGTGCTGTCGCGGTAGGGGAGGCCGTGGGCGAGGAGCCACTCCGACATCTCCTTGCGGCCGCCGAGCTCGGTGACGAAGTCCGCGTCCAGCCAGGGCTTGTAGATCCGCAGGTGCGGGTTGGCGAGCAGGCCGTAGCGGTAGAACCGCTCGATGTCGTTGCCCTTGAAGGTCGAGCCGTCGCCCCAGATCTGCACGTCGTCCTCGAGCATCGCCCGGACCAGCAGGGTGCCCGTGACGGCGCGGCCGAGCGGCGTGGTGTTGAAGTAGGCGCGCCCGCCCGAGCGGATGTGGAACGCCCCGCACGCGAGCGCTGCCAGGCCCTCCTCGACCAGCGCCGCGCGGCAGTCGACCAGGCGCGCGACCTCGGCGCCGTAGGTCTTCGCACGGCCGGGCACCGAGGCGATGTCGGGCTCGTCGTACTGGCCGATGTCGGCGGTGTAGGTGCACGGGACGGCGCCCTTGTCGCGCATCCAGGCGACCGCGACCGAGGTGTCGAGACCGCCGGAGAAGGCGATGCCGACGCGCTCGCCGGCGGGAAGGGAGGTGAGGACCTTGGACATAGGAAGAGTATGCACGAACAAGCATGACTATGCAAAACAGTTTCGCGACCCGGATCACTGCATGGCGTCGGTCCGCCGGGTAACCCGCACACCATGGCGAAGCACGACAAAGACCACGAATCCGATATCCGGAAGGCGGAGGAGGAGCGGGCAGCGTCGCAGCCGTTCAGCTACCCCTACGCCGAGCGGCGTGCCAACGTCCGCGCCACCCGGCACATCTCCCGCGAGGAGGCGGACGCCGACAGCGTTCCGGGCGTGCCCGGCGGTTACGGGACCAGCGGGGGCGGCCAGCCGAGCCGCACCGGCAGCGGCGCCGACGAAGCCGACCCCGAGCAGCACCGAGAGCCCTGACGCGGAGCGAGAGGAGACGTCGTGACCGTGCCCGAGGAGAACCGGCCGAAGACCGGGACGACCGACGAGGTCGTCGCGGAACGCAAGGCCGCCGAGGAGAAGGCGCCGGGCGGGACGGGGCGCACCGTCCGGGAAGCGATGGAGGAAGCCGGAATCCGCCCCGAGGACTTCGAGGAACAGTGACACCGTCACGTCGGCCGGCGACCGGCCCACGGCTGAGGCCCCCAGAGCGGCACGCGGTGCCCAGGGCCTCGGCCGGCGCCGCGGCTGGGGCCGGCCAACGTGGTCGGCGCCCCTTCCTCACAGCCCCACACCACCTCCTCGAACGGAGCGGCCATGGCGCGGAACACCGACCACGGCACCGACGAGGCGATCGACCTCCACTTCATCGGCAACGCGACGGTCCTGATGCGGTACGGCGGGCTCACCGTGCTCACCGACCCCAACTTCCTGCACCGCGGCCAGTACGCCTACCTCGGCTACGGACTGCTGAGCCGCCGTCTGACCGAACCGGCCGTCGACATCGGCGACCTGCCCGGCCTCGACGCGATCGTCCTGTCGCATCTGCACGGGGACCACTGGGACCGCGAGGCGCGAAGGCACCTCGACCACACGGTGCCGGTCCTGACCACGCCGCACGCCGCACGCCGTCTCAGGGTCCTGCACCGCTTCTCCCGAACGGCCGGGCTGCGCACGTGGCAGGGGCTCACGCTCCGGCACGGTGACGCACAGATGCGGGTGACGGCGCTGCCGGGGCGGCATGCCGCGCAGCCCGTGCTGCGCGGTCTGCTGCCACCGGTGATGGGCAGCATGCTCGAGTTCGGTCCCGTCGGCGGACCCGTGCGACTGCGGCTGTACGTCTCGGGCGACACGCTCGTCCACGACGCCCTCGACGAGATAACCAGGCGGTTCCCGGTTGCCGACCTGGCCGTTCTCCACCTGGGCGGCACACGCCTGCCCGGCGGCTTCGTGGTGACCATGGACGGCGGACAGGGAGCGGAGCTGGCCCGGCGGCTCGACCCGCGCCTGGTCCTGCCCGTCCACTACGGCGACTACACGGTCATGCGGTCCCCGCTGTCCGCGTTCCTCGCGGAGGCCGACGCCTGCGGCCTCGGCGATCGCCTCGTCCACTGCCCGCACGGACAGCGCGCGCGGATCGTCGCCGCGCCGGGGGCGGCGCCGACCGTGGTCTGACACGTGGGCCGCCGGGGGCGGACGCCGTCCCTGAACCGGCCCGAGCCGTGCGTGTGCCGGGCGAGCCGCTCAAGGGCAGTCGTACGAGAACCGGGCGGCGGCCGAGCGGTGGGCGGGAGACAGCACGCGCAGTTCCGCCTCGGCCGTGAAGCTGCCCCGGCCCTGGAAGGCCCACAGCAGACTCAGCCGGGTGTGCTGTCGCCCTCCGCCGACCGTGGCGCGCAGGACCTCGGAGGTCGTGCCGTCGTTGCGCACCCACTGGTAGGAGAACGTGCCGGGGCGGCCGTCCGTCCGGACGACTCCGACGATGTCGGCTGTCTCGTCGCAGGTCAGGTGCCGCGCGGCCGTCACCGTCACCTCCCGCACGGTCAGCGGGGCCGCGGCGTGCTCACGCCAGAACAGGAACGTGACGGCGGCGGCCAGGACGAGCGCGGGCAGGGCGTGCCTGCGAAGCCGCCGCGGCGGAGCCGCCGGGGGAGCGGGTCGCGCTGCCGCGGGCAGCGTGGCGTGCGGCCGATGCGCCAGGGCCGCGGTCACCCCGGGACCGAAGCGCAGGACGGTCGCGTCGCCGTCACCGGGCGTCGCCGTGCCGGTCGGCACCTCCAGCACCGCCGTGTCCGGCTCCGGCCGCTCGATCCAGTGACTGGCCAGCACGGTGGCGCTGTAGTCGTCGTCCCCGGCCGGGGCCGTCGCGGGGGCGGGGACGCCGGGCGTGGAGCCGGGGGCGGTCCGGCCGTCGGGCGTGGTCATCGGATCTCGCATCGTCGTGTCAGGAGCTGCTGCGACGCACCGCCGTCGGCGGACGCGGGACTGCTCGTGGCCTGGACGGTCCAGTAGCAGCCGAGGCCCTGGAACGTGTGGTCGACGGTGAAGGTGTACTGGGTGGCGCCGCTGCGCCGATGGGTGGTGGGCTGCCCGTCCCCGGCGCCCGGCTGACCGGCGGTGTCTCCCGTGAACCAGCCCACGGTGAGGGCGACCGGCCCGGTGCCGTCCGTGGTGACGGTGATCGTCGCCGTGGCCGTGTCCGGTCCGGTCTGCCGGAACGCGGACACCGAGACGTCCTTGACGGCGGGCTGCGCGGCCGGGGAGGAGGTGTCCGACGGGGCGGCGGGGGAGCTCGGGGCCGAGGGGGCCTCACTCGTCGCACCGGCTCCCGGCGTGGCCGACGTGGGCGGCGCCGAGGGAGTGGAGGGTTCCGGCGAGAGGCCGGGGGCGCCGGTCGACGGGTCGGCCGGAACGGGCGGGGTCGTCGTGGCCGACGCCGACGGCGGTGGCGCCGTGCCGGGCGGCACCGTCTCCCCGCCCGCGACCGGTGTCGCGCTCGTGGTGGCGCGGGCCTGCGCCGCCGGCCCGGCGTTCGCCGCGGCGCCCTGACCGATGTCCTGGGCGAGGAGGAACGCCAGCAGCGCGGCGGCCGCCGACACCGCGACGCCGGACCAGGTGGGCCGCCAGGGACGGAGAGGGCCCCCGCCCGCGTCCCCGGTGAGGACCGTGCGGGCCGTGTCGGTGGTGGAGCGAGGCGCCCCGGAGGGTGACGGGAGGAGGAAGAGCAGCAGGGCCACGAGCGAGGCCAGGCGCCCGCGCCCGCGCTCCTCCCAGTCGCCGCCGTACGAGGCGACGGCGCACTCCTCCAGGTCCGCGACGAACGCCGCCGCGTCCGAGGGACGCCGGTCCGCCGACTTGGCGAGTCCACGGCGCACCAGGGAGCGCACCCCCTCCGGCACCTCCTCGACCGGCACGGCGCCCTGCACGTGCTGCAGCGCCAGCTCGGCCAGGTTGCCGCCCGTGTACGGCTTGCGGCCCGTGAGGCACTCGAAGAACGTCGCCGTAGCGGCGTACACGTCCCCGGCGGGCGAGGCCGGCGCGCCGGTCCACTGCTCGGGGGCCATGTAGGCCGGGGTGCCGGCGACGCCCGCGCGCAGGCCGGTCTCCACGGCGATGCCGAAGTCGACGAGTTTGGACAGGCCCTCCGGCGAGACCAGGACGTTCTCCGGCTTGTAGTCCCGGTGGACCACACCGACCCGGTGCGCGTCGGCCAGTCCGAGCAGCGAGCCCTTGAGGACGACCAGCGCGGCCTCCGGCGACAGGGGGCCCTCCCTCGCCAGCAGGGTCCGCAGGGAGACGCCGTCCACCAGCTCCATCACGATGGCGGCGCCGTCGGTCGCCTCGACGTACTCGTAGAGACCGGCGACGTACGGGCTGCTCAGGCCGCCCAGCAGTTCCGCCTCGGCGCGGAAGCCGTGCACGAAGTCCGGGCGCGTCCGCAGCGACTCGCTGAGGTACTTCACCGCGACCGGCACACCGGTCGGTTCGTGGACGGCCAGAACCACCCGTCCGCTCGCCCCCGACCCCAGCTCGAGCGACTCGGAGTACCCCGGCACCGCCCATCCGTTCATCGCCGTCCCCCCCCCACCCGCCGCAGGTCCTCGGTTCGCGGTCCCGGAACTCCGGGCCACGCGGACTGAGACACGTTTTCGGCCGGTCCGGTTGCGGCACGCGCGGATCGTCGAGCGGTTCGCCGACGCGGTCACGGCTGCCGGGCGGCGCCCCGGTCAGTCGACCGGCCAGGTGTGGACGGGGGCGTTGAGATGCATGTAGTCGATGTACTGCTGCGTCGTCCGCCGCAGGGCCTCGTGACGGCCGGAACGGGTGGTGGCGGCGATGTGGTGGACCATCTCCTTCTGCCAGACCGCTCCGTTGCGGCCGGTCACGCACCGCTGCTCGATGATGCCGAGCAGCGGCTCCCGCCAGGCGTCGTCCATCCCGGAGTGCTCCAGCCCCCGGTGCGCCAGCGGCAGCAGACGCCGCAGGACCAGTTCGGGGACCGGTACCTCGCCCATCCCCGGCCAGTACAGGCGGGCCTCGATGCCGTGCCGCGCCGCCGTGTGCAGGTTGTCCGCGGCGGCCGCGAAGGACATCCGGGACCACACGGGCCGCTGCTCCTCCACCAGGGCACGGGTGAGCCCGTAGTAGAAGGCGCCGTTGGCGAGGGTGTCGGCGACGGTCGGGCCGGCGGGCAGGACACGGTTCTCCACCCTCAGGTGCGGAGTGTCGTGCGCGACGGCGTAGACCGGCCGGTTCCAGCGGTAGATGGTGCCGTTGTGCAGGGTCAGCTCGGCCAGTTCGGGGATGTCGCCCTGGTCCAGGGTCTCCTGGGGGTCCTGTTCGTCGCACAGGGGCAGCAGCGCCGGGAAGTAGCGGAGGTTCTCCTCGAAGAGGTCGAACACGCTGTTGATCCACCGCTCCCCGAACCACACCCGGGGCCGCACGCCCTGCACCTTGATCTCCTGCGGGCGGGTGTCGGTCGCCTGCTCGAACAGCGGGATACGGGTTTCGTGCCACAGCTCCTTGCCGAACAGGAAGGGCGCGTTGGCCGCCAGCGCGACCTGCACCCCGGCGATCGCCTGAGCCGCGTTCCAGTAGCCGGGGAACTCCTCGGGGGAGACCTGCAGATGGAACTGGGTGCTGGTGCAGGCGGCCTCGGGGGTGATCGTGTCCGCGTACGTCCGCAGCCGGTCGACGCCGTCCACCTCGATACGCAGGTCCTCGCCGCGAGCCGCGAAGACCTGGTCGTTGAGCATCCGGTAGCGCGGGTTCTCCGACAGCGCTCCCTCGCCGATGTCCTCCTGCCGCAGTGTGGGGAGGATGCCGATCATGATCAGACGTGCGCCGACCGACCTGGCGCGCTCGTCGGCGTGGTTCAACGCCGTGCGGATCTCGGACTCCCACGCGTCGGGGCCGCCCTCCGTGAGACGGCGGGGCGGAACGTTGATCTCCAGGTTGAACCGGCCCAGCTCGGTGGACCAGGCGGGATCCGCGATCGCCTCGAGCACGTCGCTGTTGCGCATCGCCGGCTCGGCCCGCTCGTCCACCAGGTTCAGTTCGATCTCCAGGCCCACCTGGGGCCGCTCGGACTCGAACCGTGCCTCCCGCAGCATCTGCGCGAACGCGTCGAGGCATCCCTGCATCTTGATCCGGTAACGGCGGCGGTCCTCGCGGGTGAAGACCAGCGCCGGGACGTCCCGTCCCATCGGTCCTCCCGGGCTCCCTTCATAGGAACCTTGTTCCCCCAGCGTCGCATCCCCGGACGACCCTGACCACGCGAGCTCCCAGGTGGCGGCGGTGCCCGTGACACGCCGTGCGACGGTCGGCGCGTCACGGGACGCCACGTCTCACGTGCCGCGACGCCTCACGGCTTGCGCGCGAGGCCACCGTGCTCGGCGATGGCGGCCGCGGCCGGCGAGCCAGGGTCCGGACGCCAGTGGGGGACGGAGACGACGCCCGGTTCGATGAGGTCCAGACCGTCGAAGTACGCCGTGATCTCGTCGACGGAACGCAGGATGTACGGGACGGCGCCGCTCTCGTTGTAGGCGCTCTGGGCCTGCTCGAAGACGGGATCGACGCCCAGCGAGCCGTCGTTGACGGAGAGGTAGCTGCCGGACGGCAGGGCGTCCATCAGGCTGGTCACGATGGAACGGGCCCGGTCGTAATCGGCGACGTGACCGAGGATGTTGCTCAGGATGAGGGCGGTGGGGCGGCTGAAGTCCAGCGTCTCGGCGGCGGCCGCCAGGATGCGGTCCGTGTCGAGCACGTTGGCGTCGACGTAGGCGGTCGCCCCCTGCGGAGAGGAGTAGAGCAGGGCACGGGCGTGCGACAGGACCATCGGGTCGTTGTCGACGTAGACGATCCGGGCCTCCGGGGCGATCCGCTGGGCGACCTCGTGCGTGTTGTCAGCGGTGGGCAGACCGGTTCCCACGTCCAGGAACTGCCGTATGCCCGCCTCGGAGACCAGGTACGTGATGTTGCGGCGCAGGAAGGCGCGGCTGCTCCGGGCGATGGTCACGATTCCGGGAAAGACGGCGGTGTAGGCGTCGCCGGCCTGCTCGTCGACGGGGTAGTTGTCCTTGCCGCCGAGCCAGTAGTTCCAGATGCGGGCCGAGTGCGGCACCGACGTGTCGATCTTCTGGTGCGCCGCCGGTCCGGGCGTCGTCGCGGAGTCGGTCATGAGGAGTGTCCGTCTTTCAGCCGAGGCGTGGAATGTCCAAGGCACAACGTACGTCCCAACGGCACTCCTGCGCACATCAGTTCACCTTTCCCGTGGGTTCGGCCCGGTGGTTTCCGGGGCGGCCCCGTCAGCCCGGCGGCACGACCGGGGCGCGCCGGACGGGTGTCATCGCCCACCGGATCGCCGCGGTCACGGCGGAGCCGAGCGGCCGTACGCACAGGTCCTCCACCACCGGGAACCGGGGCAGGCGCAGTGCGTCGGCGGCCCAGTCCGGCAGCAGCGAGACGGCGTTGGCGGCGAGCACGCCGTAGGGCAGGCGGGCGGCGAGCGGGACGGGTGGGTTCAGCAGCAGGAAGCGCGCGGTGTCCCGGGCCTGTGCGCTGGCCCTCAGCTCCGGCCGGTAGGACGCCAGCCGCGCGGCGAGCTCGTCCGTGTCGCGCGGCGGATCGGGGATGCCGAGCGCGATGGCGACCCGCGCCATGTCCGCCACGTATCCGTCGCACTCGTCGTCCGACAGGGGGTGCAGGCCGTAGCGCTGGTGGGCGCGGAGGAAGCTGTCGATCTCGGCGACATGGACCCAGCACAGCAGGTGCGGGTCCGAGGCGCGGTAGGGCTCGCCGTCCGGGGTCACCCCGTGGACGCGCTCGTGCACCGCGCGGACCCGGTCGCAGGCCCGCTGGGCGTGTTCGGCGGTGCCGTAGGTCGTCGTGGCGAGGAAGGTGCTGGTGCGCTGGAGCCGGCCCCACGGGTCGCCGCGGAAACCCGAGTGGGCGGCGACGGCCGCCATGGCGAGCGGGTGCAGCGACTGGAGCAGCAGGGCGGAGAGTCCGCCGATGAACATCGAGGCGTCGCCGTGCACCTGGCGGACGGGACGCTCCGGCCCGAACCAGCGGGGACCGGGGGTGCCGTGGATGCGGGCGCGGTTACGGGGGCCGTCCGGCCCGGCGACACGGGCGAAGAGACCGTTGCCCAGCCGCTGTCTGGGGCCGGTGCCGCCCGAGGGGGTCGTCCTCATGGCTGCCGTCGCCTCCTCCCGGCCCGCTGAACCGTGGCCGAGACGGAGGACGTGTGGGTACGGCTGTCCACCTGTCGTCCCGGCCGCCCCTCCGGCGGGCGTTCCGTCCGTCCCCGGCTTCCCGCTGCCACCGGGCACAAACGTTCGCCCGGGCCGGAGCGGGACGCAGTCGTCAGCGCCGCCCGGGCGAACCTGAGGCGCCGAACGGCGTCGGCGTCGTGCGAGGGCGATGCGGTACGTCGTCTCCGTGACCCGTCCTCGCCGGTCACGGAGCCGACGACCAGGGTGCGGCCCGCCTCGCGGATCCGCTCGACCGTGACGGCCGCATACCGGTCGCGGGGCGTCGCCGTGACCCGGGCGGGACACCGTGACGTAGCCGCCCGGACGGGCGGTCATGACCAAGCGCACGCCGGTCGCCGGTCCCGCCCGCAGCGGTACGGCGACCACCGGCGTGCCCTCGGTCCCGACCGCGACGTCGTCGCTCGCGTCGCCCCCTGTGCCGTCGGCGCCGCGCAGCTGGGTTTCGGACGCGCCGGGAAGGAGGTGTTGGTCCCGTCCCGGTGGAAGTGGCCACGACCCGGTCCTGGCACGGCCGGGCAACGTCGAGGTGATCGTGTCGGGGGAGGAGTCGTCGCCAGGGGCCCGTGCCCGCGGGGCACGGGCCGCAGAGCCGCACCTGCTGCGCCGGGAATGCCGCTCAGGCCTCCAGCGGGTTGGCGCGTGCCGCGGCCAGCAGGTACCAGGCGGTGGCCCCGGTGTGCCGGTAGGGGTAGTAGCCGAACCCGAAACCGGTGTCGAGCGGGCTGCTCGCCGAGACCACGCCGGACCGCGCGGGGAGCGCCCTGCCGCCGACGGTCTGGCCGGGGCCGAGCAGGTCCTGGGCGCGTTCGATCGAGGCGATCAGCCGCCGGGCGCGGGCCTCGTCCCCGGGAGCGTGGCGGTGGCGGAGGGCGAGCGCGAGGTGGGCCGTGCCTTCGAACCAGACCCCGTTGCGGTCCGGCTTGGGCTGGCCGGGGGCGATGGGGCTGTCCTCGTCGGCCAGCAGGCTCGCGGAGCTGAAGGTGACGCCTTCGTAGGCCTGGCCCGTGGGCACCGTGCTGTTGGGCCGGTCGGCGGTGTCGAGGACGGCGAGCTCGGCGGTGGCCCAGTCCAGGGACCGGGAGTGGGCGGGGGAGGAGAGCGCGAGGTGGGTCCAGGTCTGGGTGTCCTCGGGGATCGGGGACTTGTTGATCGTCACGCCGTCGTTGGTGCCGGTGTAGAAGAAGCCCTGGGACGGCTCCCACATCTTCCTGACGAAGGCTGCCGCACGCGCGCGCCGCTCCAGCCAGATCCGGTCCCCGGTGAGCCGCGCGAGCCGGCCGAAGAGGCCGACGAGGTCGGTGTTGTGTTCGGTCGAGGTGAAGGGCAGCTTCTCACCGGCCCCGTCGACGCCGAACTTGTAGCCGCCGAGGGGCTCGTCGGTGCGCCCGACGCGCTCGATCCACTCGCCGATCCGCACCGCGCCGGTGAGGAAGCGACGCTTGCCCGTCCGGCCCGCGAGGGTGCTCAGCGCGATGCCGGCCCAGGCCATGTCGCCCACGGCGGTGCCGGTGAAGCCGAACTGGGTCCCGACGTTGACCGTCCCGTCCGCGCGCACGAAGCCGTCCGGCTGCGGGGAGCCGTCGTAGAAGGTGTAGGGGCCGACGTTGTAGGCCTGGCGCAGCCTGCCGTCGTCGTACACGGGGTCGTGGGCCTGGGCGTACAGGAGCGCGTCGCCGAGGGTCACGGCGCGGGCGTGGCCGTCGGCGGTGCGGGACGCCAGATGGGCCAGGACCGCGAGCGCGTTGTCGTAGGTGAACGCGGTGCTGAAGAGACCAGCCTGGTCGGTGTAGCTCTGGGCCAGCCGCACGCCGCCGTGCTCCGGGTAGGCGTCCATGGCCGCGGCGAGGAAGGCGTACGCCCGTCCGCGCGCGGTGGGCCGGGCGGTGGACGGGCGCTGCGTCGCCCAAGCCGTGCCGGAGCCGGCCACGGTCAGGGCCGTGGCTCCGACGGCGAGTCCGGTCCCGATGAGCGCGCGACGGCTGAGTTCCGGGCGTTGGCTGCCGGTCATGGGGCTCCTCGAATTGGGGCGGGTCGCGGGACGGTGAGAGTGAGGCGAGCGTGAGAAACGCGGTGAGAGCGCTCTCAAGCGGCGCGCGCTCATTTTGCTGTCGCACGGGGATCCGGTCAACGCCTCGTGCGGTCACAGCGGTTGGGCTGCGAGGACGGGCTGGGAATGTGGGCCCGCGGTGTGCTCCGATGCGATGACGTGAAGCCTGGACGGTCGCCCGAGCGGAGCGCCGGACGCGCATGACGATCCATCAGATCGCTGGGTCGTATGGGCCCGCGGGCTCATCAGGTCAAGCGTCCCGGACCCTTGACTCGCACGGCGGCAGCCGGGATCCTCGTCGCACATCTTGCGCCGGTCATGACAACCCGGCAGGCCCGCTCCCCCCGGGGACCCCGGGCGTTGCCCGGTCGTCGGCCGTGCCGTCCCGCCGACCGATGGACGTGGGGAGAGACCATGACTCGACGCCGGTACCGCAGACGCAGAGACGTCACCGTTGTGTCGCTCCTCCTCCTGGTGCTGGCGATGGTCCTGGGCCCCACACCGAGTTCTGCGGCCGGCACGGACTGGTGGGTGCCGACCTCCCGGCCCGCCCCGGACTCCCAGATCAACGTCACCGGCGAGCCGTTCACCGGCACCGATGCGCAGGGCGAGGTGCGCGGGTTCGTCGACGCGCACAACCACCTCATGTCCAACGAGGCCTTCGGCGGGCGGCTGATCTGCGGCAGGACCTTCTCCGCGGCCGGGATCGCCGACGCGCTCAAGGACTGTCCCGAGCACTACCCCGACGGCACGCTCGCGATCTTCGACTACATCACCCACGGCGGTGACGGCCGGCACGACCCGGTCGGCTGGCCGACGTTCAAGGACTGGCCCGCCTACGACTCGATGACCCATCAGGCGAACTACTACGCCTGGATCGAACGCGCCTGGCGCGGCGGCCAGCGGGTCCTCGTCAACGACCTCGTCACCAACGGCGTGATCTGCTCGGTGTACTTCTTCAAGGACCGCAGCTGCGACGAGATGACCTCGATCCGGCTGCAGGCCAAGGTGACCTACGACCTGCAGGCCCACATCGACACGATGTACGGCGGCACGGGCAAGGGCTGGTTCCGGATCGTCACCGACAGCGCGCAGGCCCGCGAGGTCATCCGGCAGGGCAAACTGGCCGTCGTCCTGGGCGTCGAGACCTCCGAGCCGTTCGGCTGCAAGCAGATCCTCGACATCCCCCAGTGCGGCAAGGAGGACATCGACAAGGGGCTGGACGAGCTGTACGCGCTGGGCGTGCGCAGCATGTTCCTGTGCCACAAGTTCGACAACGCCCTGTGCGGCGTCCGCTTCGACTCGCACGGCCTCGGCACGGCCGTCAACGTCGGCCAGTTCCTGTCCACGGGCACCTTCTGGCGGACCGAGAAGTGCACCGGCCCGCAGAAGGACAACCCCATCGGCGGCGCGGCGGCCCCCGAGGCCGAGGCGGATCTGCCCGCCGGAGTCGAGGTCCCCGCCTACGACGAGAACGCCCGGTGCAACGTCCGCGGGCTCACCGACCTGGGCGAGTACGCCCTGCGCGGCATGATGAAGCGCAAGATGATGGTCGAGATCGACCACATGAGCGTCAAGGCGACCGGTCGCGTGCTCGACATCCTCGAGGCCGGGTCCTACCCGGGCGTGCTCTCCTCCCACAGCTGGATGGACCTCGACTGGACGGAGCGCGTCTACTCCCTCGGCGGCTTCGTCGCCCAGTACATGCACGGCTCCGAGGAGTTCGGCGCGGAGGCGAGGCGCACGGACGCGCTGCGGGAGAAGTACGGCGTGGGCTACGGCTACGGCACCGACTTCAACGGCGTCGGCGACCACCCCGCCCCGCGCGGCGCCGACACTCCGAACCCGGTGACGTACCCGTTCAGGAGCGTCGACGGCGGCTCCGTCATCGACCGGCAGACGACCGGCGCACGCACCTGGGACTACAACACGGACGGCGCCGCCCACGTCGGCATGATCCCCGACTGGATCGAGGACATCCGGCTCGTCGGCGGACAGGGCGTGGTGGACGACCTCTTCCGGGGGGCCGAGTCCTACCTCGACACCTGGGGCGGCACGGAGAGGCACCAGGCGGGGGTCGACCTCGCCAGGGGCGCCACCGCCACGGCCGCCTCGACCGAGTACAACCCGTTCACCAGCTACGCCCCGGGGCGGGCCGTCGACGGCGACGGTGACACCCGCTGGGCCAGTGACTGGAGCGACGACCAGTGGTGGCAGGTCGATCTCGGCGCGACGAGCCTGGTCTCACGGGTCACGCTCGACTGGGAGCGCGCGTACGGGAAGTCGTACCGCATCGAGCTCTCCACGGACGGGCGGAACTGGCGCACCGCCTGGTCCACGACCTCCGGCGACGGCGGTCTGGACACGGCCCGCTTCACCGGCACACCGGCCCGCTACGTCCGTGTCCACGGCCTGGACCGCGGTACGGACTGGGGGTACTCGCTGTACGAGGTGGGCGTCCACAGCGGCTGACACCGGCGGGGCACGAACACGAGCACGAGCACGACTACGGGGGCACGCGCACATGGCACGGATGCCGTCGGCCGAGCGGCGCCGGCAACTCACGGAAGCGGCGATCAGAGTGATGGCCCGGGACGGCGTCGCCCGGACGACGACCCGGTCCATCGCCGCCGAGGCGGGCGTGTCCCTCAGCGTCTTCCACTACTGCTTCGACTCCAAGCAGGAGCTGGTCGAGTCCGTGATCACCACCATCACGGACCACTCCGTGACGCTGGTGAAGGAGGCCCTGCGCGCGAGGGCCACGCTGGAGGAGACCGTCCGGGCCGGCTTCCAGGCCTACTGGAGCCACGTCCGAGCCCACCCCGACGAGCACATGCTCACCTACGAACTGACCCAGTACGCCCTGCGCCGGCCCGGCTTCGAGCATCTGGCGCGACGCCAGTACGAGGTGTACGTCGAGACCTACGCCGAGCTCGTCGACCAGCTGCGGAAGAGCAGGGACTTCCGGCTCCGGGTGCCCGTCGCCGTACTGGCCCGCTATCTGGCCGCCGTCACCGACGGTCTCACCCTGAACTACCTGGTGCTCGGTGACGACGAGGCCTGGACCGGCATCCTCGACACGGTCACCGCGCACATCGCCGGCCTGGTGGACGCCGGCACCTCCGGCTGAACCCGCGCGGTCCCCGCGCCCCGCCTCGCCCGGCCGCCACCCTCCGGGAGCGCGCCGGCCGCCCGACCGGAACGGGCGCCCTCACAGCCGGCCCGGGGGAGGGCAGGGGGCGCGTGTGCTGCCCGCGAGCAGGGGAACTCGGGGCGCGCCCGTGCACGCCGACCCACCCAGGAGGTGCCATGACCGCTGATGCCGTGCCTGACGTGGAACGGACCGACGACCAGGAGGACGTGCCCCTCGGCGGCTACGCGGTGCTCGCCGGAGCCTTCACGACCGCCGCCGCCGTGTACGCGGGCCTCGCGCGGAGCCGGGGGCTGCGGCTGCCCGAGCGGGTGCCGCCGTGGGACGTGGCCCTCCTGGGCACGGCCACGTACAAGGCGGCCCGGCTGCTGTCCAGGGACAAGGTCACCAGCTTCGTGCGGGCGCCATTCACCCGCCGCACGGGTGAGGCCCTCGGCGCCGAGGTCATGGACGAACCCCGGGGCCGCGGAGTACGGCGCGCCGTCGGCGACCTGGTGTCCTGCCCGTTCTGCCTCTCGGTGTGGGTGGCGGGCGCCCTGGTGGGGAGCTACGCCTGGACGCCCCGGGCCACCCGTCTGGTCTGTGCGGGCCTCGGCGCCGTGACGCTGGCGGACTGGCTGCAATATGCATGGACGTGGACGCAGCAGACCACGGAGGAGTGAGAAGTGAGCACGATGAGCCACCGCACCCCGTCCCAGGCCGAGGGTGAACGGGACGACGAGGACACACTCGACACGACCGAGTACCCCACCCCCTCCCAGGCGGAAGGCGAGCGCGACGACGAGGAGACGCGCGACACGACCGAGTACCCGACCCCCTCCCAGGCGGAGGGCGAGCGCGACGAGCAGGAGGACGCGTCGGACGAGCACATCGATACCTGAGGGGCCGCGGCCGGTCCTCACCCGACGCCGGTCCTCATCCGACGTACCGGCGCGCCGACGAGGACCGCCGGGCCCGCTGCAGCGCCGCCAGCCGCCGTTCGATCTCCGGCGGCACGGGCGCCCGCTGCTTCAGCACCCAGGGCAGCCCGGCCGCCGCGTACGCGAACGCTCGCACCGACGCCACGTCATGGGGCACCGTGACCATCAGCTGGGCGGTCCGCCGCAGAGCCGGCACGAGCGGGCGGCGCAGCCAGGTGAACCACAGCGTGTTGCGGATCCCCAGGATCCGGCGCGCCCTGCTGTCCCTGACCGTCGAGGCCTGATGGTGGATCGTCAGCTCCTCGACGTAGCTCAGCCACCAGCCCTGCCGCAGCAGATCGGTGGCCAGGAGCTCCTCCTCGCCGCCGAGCCACAGGCCGGGATGGAAACCGCCCGCGCCCCGGAAGGCCTCCGTGCGCAGGACGGTCGCGGCCGCGAGGAAGGAACCGAGGGCCGGTCCCGGAAGGAAGTCGGGTCCGGTCAAGGGGGACTCACGCAGCTCCTTGACGACGGGGTCCTCGGTGCCGCGGGGCTCCACGACGATGCGGGCCGTGACCCCGGCCAGTCGCGGCCGCTCGTCCAGCAGATCCGCCGCCCGCCGCAGACTGCCCGGCTCCCACCAGGTGTCGTCGTCGCAGAAGGCCACATAGGGCGTGCGGACGTGACGCACCGCCAGGTTGCGTCCGATCGCGCCCAGGTTCTTCCCCGGCTCGAGCAGCGAGACCTCGGGGAACTCCCGCCGGACCGCTTCGGCCGTGCCGTCGGAGGAGCCGTTGTCGGTGACGATCACGGGCGGCCGCTCCGGCAGTTCGCGCAGACGCGCGAGCGTGCGCAGCAGTTCGGGGCGGCGGTTGTGCGTGATGACGACCACCGTCGTCCGGGTGTCCTTCTCGTCCCCGCTCATGCCGGTCCACCCCCGTCCAGCGACCGGGCCGCCCGCTCCACCCCCGGGGGCAGCCTCCGGCGGCGCGCGAGCGCGGCGGGCAGGCGCTCCGCCACCTCGAGCAGGGCGCGGCGGGCGCCCGGCTCACCGGCGATCGCGGCGGCCGTGAGACGAGCGCCGGCGCGCAGGGCCACGGTGAGGGGGCGGCGCAGCCACAGGGTCAGCACCTCGTTGCGGCGCATCAGAGGGATTCGCCCGCCGCGGCCTCCCGGATCCGGCAGATGCCGGGCCGTCAGCGCGGGCTCGTACGTCACACCCCAGCCGGCGGCCGCCAGGTCGTACGCGAGCAGGGTCTCCTCGCCGCCGAAGAACAGCAGCGGATGGAAGCCGCCGGCTTCCAGGAACGCCTCCCGGCGCACCACGGAGGCGCAGGCCAGGAAACCGAGCACCGGGCGGCCCGGCAGGTCGGGCTCGTACGGCAGGGGAGAGGCGGCGAGGACGGCGTTCAGAGGGTCCTCCGCCCGGTCGGGGCCGACGAGGGTGCGGGCGGTCACCAGACCCAGGCGGGGATGGGCGTCGAGGAGGTCCGCCGCCCGCCGCAGACTTCCCGGCTCCCACCAGGAGTCGTCGTCGCAGAACGCGACGTACGGGGTGGTGGCCTGCCGTACCGCGAGGTTGCGGCCCACGGCGCCGGTGTTCCGGCCCGGCCTGAGGACCCGAGGGGCCGCCGGGTGACGGCGGACCGCCTCGAAGGTCGCGTCGTCCGAGCCGTTGTCGACGACGATGACGGGCGGCCGCTCCGGCAGCGCGGTCAGGGCGTCGAGGGTCCGCAGGACGCCGGCGCGCCGGTCGCGGGTGATCATCGCCACCGTGATCCGGTCGTCCGGCGCCTGACGGACGGGTTGGGCCTCGCGGACGGGTTCAGCGGACACGGGATGTCTCTTCCTTCCGGGGCCGGGCGCCCGCCGGTGCGGGGCGGAGCAGGGCCAGGGCGGCGGCGGTGGCCTCCTCGGCCGTGATGCGCACGAGCTGGGGATCGGGGGCGTCGCCGTGCGGGTCGCCGGGCGGTCCGGGTTTCCACAGGGCGACATGGCGCGCGGAGCGGGGCGGGCCCCACAGGCGCGGGGAGACCGGCCCGAAGAGCGTCACCGACGGCGTGGCATGGGCGACGGCGAGATGCGCCGGTCCCGTGTCGCCGCTGACGACCAGCGCCGCGCGGGCCACCAGCGCCGACAGCACGCCGTAGGGCAGCCCACCGCGCAGCACGTCCCGCTCCGGCAGGCCCGCGCGGCCGGCGACGTCCAGGACCAGCGCGTCCTCCTTCGGACCGCCGGTGACCACGACACGGTGGCCGGCGGCGCGCACCTCGCGCACGAGGGCGGCGTAGCGCTCGGCCGGCCAGCGACGGGACGCGGACTCCGCCCCCGGGTGGACCACCACGGCTCCGGGCGCCGGGGACACCTCCGTGGGAGGAGGCAGGCGTACGTCGTCGGGGTCGGCGGCGATGCCGTACGCCGCGAGGAAGCGGCACCAGCGCGTGCGTTCGTGTTCGTCCCGCCGCCACTCGGGGGGCGGGGGGACCCGCTGGGCGAAGGCCAGCAGCCGGCCGGGGGCGAGCGCGGCCAGCGCGTCGCGGCTGGCCGGGCCGTTGCCGTGCAGGTCGATCGCCAGGTCCGGGGGCGGCCCCGGCCAGTGGCCGAGCGACGGCACGCCCCGGTTCGGGGCCTCGGCCGGGAGGACGGTGTCCACCGTCGCGGTGGCCAGAGCCGCCTCCCGCAGCGATGCGGGCAGGGCGAGGACGATCTCATGACCGGGGAAGGCCCGGCGGATGCCGCGCAGCGCCGGCACCCCGGCGAGCAGGTCGCCGAGGCCCAGGGCGCGCAGCACCAGCAGCCGGGGGCGCCGTGCGGCGGTCACCCGCGCTCCCGTCCGTGCGCCACGCCGGCCGGCCGCGGCGCCAGGGCCGCCTTCTCGGCGATGCCCGTGGTGGATCGGCCGTCCAGATACGGGAACAGGACGACCTGGCCGCCCCAGCTCTCCACGAGCGGCGCCTCCGGCAGCCGTTCGAGGGCGTAGTCGCCGCCCTTGGCCCAGATGTGCGGGCGCAGTTCGGCGAGCAGTCGCTCCGGGGTGTCCTCGTCGAACACGGCGACCGCGTCCACGCACTCCAGGGCGCGCAGCACCCGGATCCGGTCCGCCACCGGCACGAGCGGTCGGCCGACGCCCTTGCGACGACGCACGGACCCGTCGGAGTTGACGCACACCACCAGGCAGTCCCCGGTACGGCGAGCGGCCTGGAGGAGGGCGACATGGCCGGCGTGCAGCAGGTCGAAGCAGCCTCCGGCGGCGACGACGGTCCCGCCCGCGGCCCGCACCCGCGCGGCCGTGCGCAGGGCGTCCACGGTCGGGTCGCCGTCGGCCGGCGGGGGCGCGGCCGGGAGGGCGGCCGGATCCGTGGCGAGTGAGCGGACGCCGCCCTCGGCGACGTACCGGGTCGCCGCGTGCACGGCTCCGCGCACGGCGGTCTCGGTGAGTTCGCCGTCCGCCAGCAGCCCGGCGGCGGTGGCGGCGAACCGGTCGCCGGCCCCGCAGGCATCCCCCTCGGCCGTGACCGGGGACGGCACCAGCAGCGGCGTGTCGCCGTGCGACAGCAGCGCGCCCCGCCCGCCCAGGGTGACGGCCACCGAGGCCGCCCTCCAGGCCCGGACCAGGGTGTCGGCGTCCCGTGCCGCCGTCTGCAGCGGGCTCGTGTCGGCGGGCGGATCACCCCCGGCGAAGACACGCGCCTCGCTGGCCGACGGCGTCACCAGCCGCACGCACGGCACCGGTTGCTCCCCGCGCGGGTGCGGGTCCCAGACGACGGGCACCCGCGCCGCCGCGGCCCGCAAGGCCTCGCGCAGTACCCCGGCGGCACCGCGGCCGTAGTCCGCGACGAGGACGGCACCGGCCTCCGTGAGGGCCGTGCGCGCCTCCTCGGTCGCCTCCGCGGCCCGGCCCTCGCCGTCGTCCAGGCGCAGCAGGGGCGTGCCCTCCGCGAGGACGCGGGTCTTGCTGGACAGGGTCCCGGTCAGGGGCAGCCGCACCACACGCACGCGGTCGGCCAGCAGCCGGACCAGCGTCTCGCTCGCCTCGTCCTCGCCGAGGGCGGTGACCAGGGTGACGGGCCTGCCGTCGGCCGCCGCCAGGACGGCAGCCAGCGCGGCTCCTCCCGGCCGGGAGGAGCGCCGGGCCTCACTGACGACCGGCACGGGCGCGTCGGGCGCAAGGCGCTGGGCCCGCCCGCACAGGTCGTGGTCGAGCAGCGCGTCCCCCACGACGACCAGCGGAGCCGAGGCACTCATACGCCGTCCTTCCGCGGGGCGGCCGTCCACCGGTCGTGCGTGCGCCGCCGTTCGACGGCCGCGCGCCGCTCGACGGTCCGGTCGAAGGACTCGCAGAGCATGTGGACGGCCACCAGGTGCAGCTCCTGGACCGTGGCGGCCGACGCCGCCTCCACGCACAGGGCCGCGTCCGCCGTCCCCTCCAGCGGGTTGGGCGCCGGGCCGGTCAGCACCCACACGGTCATGCCGAGGCGGTGCGCCTCCTTGGCGGCGACGAGCAGGTTGGCGCTGGCGCCGCTGGTGGACAGCAGCATCAGCACGTCCCCGGCCCGGCCGTGTGCGGCGACCTGACGGGCGAAGATCTCCTGGACGCCGTAGTCGTTGGCGATCGCGGTCGTGGAGGAGGTGTCGGCGTGCAGGGCGAGCGCCGAGAACGGCGGGCGGTCGTCGCGGTAGCGGCCGACCAGTTCGGCGGAGAGGTGCTGGGCCTGGGCGGCGCTTCCGCCGTTGCCCGCGACCAGCAACCGGGCACCCGCCGCCAGGCGGTCGGCGAGGCCGGAGCCCCACCGCCGCAGGACGGGGGAGGCGTACTCCCGGAAGCCCTCGAGCGCCTTCATCAGGTCGTCGCAGTGCGTGGCGTCGGTGGCGATCTTCATCGGACGACTCCCGAGAGCGAGGGGACGGAGGACACGGCGCTGTAGACCCGGGCGACCCCGTCGGCGACGCGGTCCCAGGTGTAGCGGGCGAGGACCCGCCGCCGGCCGGCCGCCCCGTACCGGGCGAGCCGGGCCGGGTCGTCGAGGAGGCCGCGGATGGTGACGGCGAGGTCGTGGTCGTCCTCGGGCGGAACACCGGAGGGCACGAGGACGCCCGTGACGTCGTCCACGACGGTGTCGAGCTGCCCGCCGACCGCGGTGGCCACGACGGGCGCGCAGCAGGCCATCGCCTCGACCGGGACGATGCCGAACGGCTCGTAAAGGGGCAGGGACAGCACGAGGTCCGCGCCGGACATCAGCCGGGGCATCCGCGTGGGGCTGACCCCGCCCAGCAGGGTCACCCGGTCGGCGACCCCGTACTCCTCCGCGAGCGCGTACAGCCGCTCCGCCTCCGGCTCGGCGCCCAGCAGGGCCGGTTCCGGGCCGCCGGCGATGAGCAGTTCGGCGTCGGGGACGCCGGCCAGGGCACGGATCGCCCGGTCGAAGCCCTTGCGGGGCACGAGCCGGCCGACCGACAGCAGCCGGCGCGGTGCGGACGCGGGGCGCCGGGCGCCCGCGACCGGGGCGAACAGTGTGGGATCCACCCCGCAGGGGACGACGGAGACGCGGTCACGCGGCAGGCCCATGGCGACCAGCTCGCTCACCTCGTCCTCGCAGGTGGCGATGATGCCGCTGCACTCCCGCCCCACCGCGGTCTCGATGGCCACGCGCTGCGGCGGACTGGTGTCGGCCGCGCCCTGGTGACGCTTCTTCACCGTGCCGAGCGCGTGGTAGGTCTGCACGACGGGCACGCCCAGCGCGCGCGCCCCGGTCACCGCCGCCATCCCCGACATCCAGAAGTGGGCGTGCACCACGTCGGGTCGCTCCGCCGCCCACTCCCGGGCCAGCCACGCGCCGAACTCCGGTATGTACGGAAGAAGTTCGTCCTTGGGTATCGGAGCAGGGGGCCCGGCGGGCACGTGAACCACCTTCACCCCGTCCGGTGTGGTGACCCGCTCCGGCAGCGCGGGGTCGTCGCGGCGCGTGTACACGACGACCTCATGGCCCCGGCGGGCCAGCTGTCCGGCGAGTTGGGCCACGTACACGTTCTGTCCGCCCGCGTCCGGGCCGCCGAGCTCGGCCAGCGGACTGGCGTGCTCGGAGACCATGGCGACGCGGCCGGCCGTCGGGTGGCTGGGGCTCATCGGGTGACCTCCTTGATCAGGCGTTCCCAGTCGTCGCGGAAGCGCCGTTCTCCGTAGCGGGCCTGTGCCGCGGCCCTGGCGGCCTCCCCCGTCGCGCGGGCGTACGCCTCGTCCGCGGCGAACCGGCGGACCGCGTCCTCCAGCACGTCGAACCGGTTGGAGACCACTCCGGCTCCCTCGGGCACGGCCTCCCGCACCTCGGTGGTGTCCAGTGCCACCACAGGCATCCCGAGGAACATGGCCTCCAGCAGGGAGAGCCCGAGCGACGTCCACCGGACGGGATGCAGGTAGAGGCGGCAGCGGGCCATCGCCGGATGCAGCTCGCCCTGCGGCAGGTCCCGGCTGCGGCAGCGGCCGGGCGGCAACCCGAGGTGGCCGGCGAGCCCTTCGGTGCGCATGCCGAAGACGTCCAGCGGTACCGCGCGCGCGAACCCCGGCAGCAGGTCCGTCCCCGTCGTACGGCCGCGCCGGACCGGGTCGTTGACGACGACGGCGGCGCGGGGCTCCTCGCCGGTCCACAGGTGGCCGGGGTCGATGATGCCGTGCTCGATGACCGCGGTCGGCGCACGGCCGTTGTCCCACATCAGCCGGTTGAAGTGGGTGACGTGCACCAGCGTGACGTCGGTGCGGTCGGCGAGGGGGTGGCGGGTGCCGACGGCCGACTCGTGCGGGCAGTTGTGCTCGACGTAGACGGCGGGCACGTCGACACCGGGCCGGCGGCCCGTCCACTCGCGGGCCAGGTCGAGCTCGTGCGGCCGTTGCAACACCATGAGGTCGATATGGGTCCCGCGCAGCTCGGACGGGCTCGACTCCCTCACCGTGCGCGGCCACTCCCAGGTTCTGGCCCGCCCCAGCCCGTCCGGCCCGCGATCGGGCGTCACCGGGACGAGGAAGGTGTACGGGCCCTGGACGAACGAGGTCAGCCACGAGCCGTGTACATGCCAGACAAGGATGTTCATGCGCGCTCCTTCAGGAGTTTCCGCACCGCCTGCACCACGTCCTGGCCCGTGACCTCCTCCAGACACGGATGGCCCGGCACGGGACAGTGCCGGGCCCGGCTGTCCGCGCAGGGCGCCGCCTGATCGCCCAGCACCACGCTCGGCACCCCGTACGGCGCCCACCGCTCCGCCGGGACGACGGGTGCGAACAGGGACACGACCGGGGTGCCGACGGCCGCGGCCAGATGGGCGGGACCGGTGTTGCCGCACACCACGGCGTCGGCCGTGCGCAGCACACCCGCCAGGGTGCGCGGATCGGTCTTGCCGCCGAGATCCACCGCCGTGTCCCCGCTCACCCGCCGGGTGAGGGCCGTCTCCCCGGGACCGCCGGTGACGATCACCCGGTGACCGGCGTCGGCGAGCAGGGCCACGGCCTCGGCACAGCGCTCGGGACTCCAGGCGCGGGCGGGCGCGCTGGCCCCGGGGTGGACGACGACGTACGGGCCGTTGCCGGTCAGCGCGATGGTGTCGGGCGGCGGCAGCACCCGCAGCCGGCCGTCGTCCCCGGCGTGCGGCAGGAACCCCATCGCGGCGGCGGTGTCGAGCGCGGCCTCCACCTCGTGCCGGCCCGGCAGCCGCTGGTGCCGTACGTCGAGGAGAGTGCCCGGATGGTCGACGCTGTCGGCGCCGATCCGCCCGACGCCCGCCATCCGCAGCACCAGCGCGGTCGGCAAGGGGCTCTGGTGGAACGACGTGAGGACCAGCGCGACGTCGAACGCGCCCTGCCGCAACCGCCGCACCAGGCCCTCGACGTCGGCTTCCCGGACCGACGGCGGCTGCACGCCCTCCCACGGCGCCGACCACACGATCACCTCGTCCACGCCGGGCAGCAACCGGGCCGCGGGCTCGCCGCGCGGGCCGCAGAGCATGGTCACGCCGGAGCAGTGCGCGGCGACCGCGCGGACGGCGGGCCCGGCGAGCAGCACGTCGCCGAAGCTGTCGAGGCGTACGACCAGTGCCCTCACGACCCACCACCCCGCGTCCCGGCGAGAACCGCGCGGACCGCCGTCAGCAGGTCGCGGGCGGTGAGGGGCGCCGCGGCGACCTCCTCGGGCAGGGTCGCCGCGGTGGGGACCAGAACGCCCCGGGCGCCCGCCGCACGGGCGGCCAGGACGTCGGCCGCGATGTCGCCGATCAGCACGCAGTCACCCGGGTCCACCCCCAGCCGGCGGGCCGCCTCGAGCACCAGCCCCGGTCGCGGCTTGCGGCAGGCGCAGCCGTCACGGGGCAGGTGCGGGCAGTACACCCAGGTGTCCAGGCCGCCGAGGAGGGCGTCCGCCCGCTCGTTGACGCGCCGGACGTCGGCGTCCGTGAGCAGGCCGCGGCCGATGCCGGACTGGTTGCTGACCACACCGGTCGGGACGCCCGCGGCCCGCAGCAGGTCGAGAGCCTCCCGGGCGCCCGGCATCGGCCGCACCAGGTCGGGGTCGCCGTTGTAGGGCACGTCCTCGACGAGCGTGCCGTCACGGTCGAACAGGACCGCGGCGACGGGAGTGTCCGGGGCCGGGGCCGGGGAGAGCGTGGCCGGGCCCGTGCCGGTGGGGCCCACCGCCGCGCGGCGCCCGGCCGCGGGGTGTGCGGCGGCAGCCGGTGCCGTGGACCGGTCGTCGACAGCGCGTCCGGTGGCCGTGCCGTCCGTCGCGCACCCCCGGCCTCCTGGGGCGCGGGGAACTGCGCGCCCAGCCACCGCGTGCCTGCACGCGCGCATGTACGGGTGTACCGGTCGGTCTGCGCACACCAGCGACCGGGACGGGCCATCCGCCGTGCGGTGCGGGGTGGGAGACGGGCGGTCCGCCGTGCGGTGCGGGGTGGGAGACGGATGTTCCGCCGTGCGGTGCGGGGTGGGGGGCGTGCGGTCCGCCGTGCGGTGTGGGGTGGGGGACGTGTGTTCCGCCGTGTGTTCCGCCGTGCGGTGTGGGGTGGGGGACGTGTGTTCCGCCGTGTGTTCCGCCGTGCGGTGTGGGGTGGGGGGCGTGTGGTCCGCCGTGCGGTGTGGGGTGGGGGGCGTGTGGTCCGCCGTGCGTCCTGCGGCGCGTTGCGGCACCGTGCGCGGGGTCGTCATGACGCGCCTCCCATCCGCACGGACCCGCGGTGCCGCAGCAGGCCGTCGACCCAGTGGGCGACCGCGACCGGGGGGATGAGCACGCTCGTGGAAAGCATCGTGGTGATCTCGTGGCGCGTCCGGGGCCCCGGGCCGATGCGGGCCAGGGCGAACTCGGCCGTGCCCAGCGTCCAGAGGGCACCGGCGACTCCGGCGGCGCGCCGGCGGCCGGTGAGTGCGCAGGCGGACGCGGTGAGCGCGGCGGCCGTGACGAGGACGTGCCGGGGGAGCCGCCCGCGGGGCGCCCCGGCGCGGGTCCACCAGTCGCGGCCGTGCAGCCGGTTCATCAGGGCGTCGTCCGCGTTGCCGCGCTGCGCCCGTAGCGACACCCAGCGGTCGGCCGGGCGGACCGGGTGGCGGGTCGTGCGCCGGCCGCGGCGTAACGTCCAGCCGGCCTCCTGGACGCGCAGCGCGAGGTCGGCGTCCTCGCGGAACGCCCGTCGGAACCGCTCGTCGAAGCCGCCGACGTCGGCCAGCGTGGCGGTCCGGTACGCCATGTCGGCGGTGGCCCAGGCTGCCTGTTCCAGCCCGGCGGTGCCCCGCTCCCAGTCGGTGGGCCTGCGGTCCTCGGGCAGCGGGACGGTCAGCCGCCCCTGGATGCCACCGGTCGTCGCGTCGGCGGCCTGGAGGTCCTCGGCGAGACGGCGGGACCAGTCCGGCAGGACCTGCACGTCGTCGTCGAGGAAGACCGTCCACGGCGTGGCGACCGTGCGCCAGCCGGCGTTGCGGGCCGCCGCCGGGCCGCGTCCGCCCGTGGACAGGGTGCGGACCCGCTCGCGCAGCACCCCGGCCGCCTCCAGCGGCAACGCCACCGCCCCGCCCGGACCGGGGCGGTCGTCGACCACGACGACCTCCTCGGGCGGGTGCCCGACCGCCGCGGCGAGCGCGCGCAGGCAGTCGGCGAGGCAGGGGCGCCCGACCGTCGGCAGGACGACGGAGTAGGCGGGGGCGCCCGTCACGGCGCGGGCGTCCCTCATGCGAACACCTTCTTCCGGCGGATCGCGAACGGCCCGAGGGCGAGCAGGTCCACGGGAGCGGACCCGAAGCACTCCAGGGCGTCGCGCGGATCGTCGACCATCGGCCGGCCCGCGGTGTTGAGGCTGGTGTTGACCACCACCGGCAGTCCCGTCCGGCGCTCGAAGCCGTCGATCATCCGGGCCACCAGGGGCTCGTCCGCCCGGTCCACGGTCTGGATCCGCGCCGTGCCGTCCACGTGGACCACGGCCGGGATCCGCTCCCGCCACTCGGCGGCGACGTCGTGCACGAACAGCATGTAGGGGCTGGGCAGGGGCCCGTCGAAGAGCTCTGCGGCCCGCTCCGCCAGGACCATCGGGGCGACCGGGCGGAACTCCTCCCGCCCCTTCACGGCGTTGAGGCGTTCGAGGTTCTCGGCCCGCCCGGGGTGGGCCAGCAGCGAGCGGTGGCCGAGCGCCCTCGGGCCGTACTCGCTGCGCCCCTGGAACCAGGCCACGACACCGTCGCGGGCCAGCTCGTCGGCGACGGTCTCGGCGATGTCGTCGGGCTCCTCGTAGGGGACGGCCGCCCGCTCCAGCCAGGCGCGCAGTTCGGCGTCGCTCCAGCCCCGGCCCAGGGCGGCGGTCGGCATGGCCTCCACCGTCTCCTTCTGGTGGGCGACGTGGAGGGCGGCGCCGAGCGCCGTGCCCGCGTCGCCGGCCGCCGGCTGGACCCACACGCGCTCGAACGGGCCCTCCCGGTACAGCCGGGTGTTGGCCACGCAGTTGAGGGCCACGCCACCCGCGAGGGTCAGGACGTCCTCGCCGGTGCGCTCGTGCAGCCACCGCACCAGCCCGAGCAGCACCTCCTCCAGACAGGCCTGCGCACTGGCGGCCGCGTCGGCGTGGTCCCGCGTCCAGGGGGCGCCCGCCGGACGGGGCGGGACCAGCGAGGACCAGGGGACGGGACGGGCCCGGAAACCGCCCTCACCGTCCAGCCCGACGTACGCGCGCAACTGGTCGAGGAAGCGGGGCTTGCCGTAGGAGGCGAGGGCCATCACCTTGAACTCGTCGCTGCTGCGCAGGAATCCGAGGTGCTGGGTGAGGTCCTCGTAGAACAGGCCCATCGAGTCGGGCAGCGACTGCGAGCCCAGGACGGTCAGTTCACGGTTCGCGTAGCGGCCGGCGAGGTGGGAGCCGCACTCGCCGCGGCCGTCGAGCACGAGGACGGCACAGTCGGGGTACGGGGAGGCCTGGCCGGCGGAGGCGGCGTGGGCCACGTGGTGGGGGACGAAGCGGACCTTGGCGGGGTCGAGTCCGGGCAGCGCCTCGGCGAGGAACTCGGGGGCGCGGCGCGCGTATTCCTGGCGCAGGTGGTCCCAGGGGTCCTGCAGCCCCAACTGATCCGCCGGGCGGGCGAGTTCCGGGTCGTAGGAGTAGGCGACCGCGTCCAGCTCGGACGGGTCGAGCCCGGCCCGGTCCAGGCACCAGCGGGCGGACAGCTCGGGCAGCTCCCAGGCGGAGAACGGGACGGGCCGCTTGCCGTGCTTGCGACGGCTGAAGCGCTCCTCCTCCGTGGCTGCCACGATCTTGCCGTCCATGACGAGGGCGGCGGCGGGGTCGTGAAAGAGGGCGTTGATTCCCAGGACGCGCATACAGTGCCTCCGTGGCGGCGTGGTGGAAGACGTCTCAGACCGGCGGCGCCGGCTCCCGCGTCGGTTGCGTCGCGGCGAAGTAGGCGATCGTGTGCTTGATCCCCTCCTCCCAGGGCACCCTGGGCGCCCACCCCAGCAGCTCCCGGGCGAGGGTGGTGTCCGGGCGGCGCCGCTGGGGGTCGTCGACGGGTCGGTCGACGAACTCGATGCGGGAGGAGGACCCCGTCAGCTCCACCACCCGGCGGGCCAGGTCACGGACCGTGACCTCGTCGCTGCCGCCGATGTTGACGGGCCGCACCGAGTCGCTCGCGGCCACCAGCAGGATCCCGTCCACCGTGTCGTCCACGTAGCACAGCGACCGCGTCTGACTGCCGTCCCCCGCCACCGTCAGGGGCTCACCGGCCAGCGCCTGGCAGACGAAGGTCGGGACGGCGCGGCCGTCGTGCGCGCGCATCCGCGGCCCGTACGTGTTGAACAAACGTACGATCCCGGCGCGGGTGTCCCGGGCCCGCACATGGGCGGTCACCAGCGCCTCCGAGAACCGCTTCGCCTCGTCGTACACACTGCGCGGCCCGACGGGGTTGACATTTCCCCAGTAGTCCTCGCGCTGCGGATGCACCAGCGGATCGCCGTACACCTCGGAGGTCGAGGCCAGCAGGAACCGGGCCCGGTCACGCTCCGCGACGGCCAGCATGTTGCGGGTGCCCAGACTGCCCACGTCGAGCGTCTCCAGGGGCAGCCGCAGGTAGTCGGCCGGGGAGGCGGGGCAGGCGAAGTGCAGGACCACGTCGTACGGCCCCGGCAGCCGGGCGGGACACTCCGGCGCGGAGACGTCGCACTCGACGAACCGGAAACCCGGGCGGCCCTCCAGGTGGGCGATGTTCTCACGTGAACCCGACACCAGATTGTCGACGCAGTCGACTTCGGCACCTGAACTCAGCAGGCGCTCGCACAGGTGGCTGCCGAGGAACCCGGCGCCGCCGGTCACCACGGCGCGACGCCAGGGCAGGCAAGAGGTCGCATCAGACATGGGACGCCCTTCAGCCGCACCCGGAAGCGCTGAGTCATGGCGCACGGGGGGTCCGGTGCGGCACGGGAGGTTATGGGGACAGTGAGGGAACAGGACGCTCTTGTCGCGCCGATCATCGGCGCCGTCCTGGCCGGGCCGCCGCTTTCCCGACGGCTGTGGCTCGGGGTTTTCCGCCAGTAGCTTTCATACGTTGATGCCTATTGTGCGTAGGTAGCGACCCATTCGCGACTCCTGCCACAGGAGCACCAGCGACACCGGCACTCCCGAAACGACCGGTGTCGACCTCGTGGCGCTGGGCACTCGGCCCGTGGCGGATCCGACCCGGAGCCGTCGTGCCAGGCTGGAGGTGAAGGACATGGGTCATGGTGGGAACGTCATCGACGAGCTGGTGACCGATCACCGGGAGGTGGAGGAGCTCTTCGGCAAGATCGAGGCGCTGCCGTCCGGACACAAGGACCGCAAGCTGTACGCCGACCAGGCCACGATGGAGCTGGTCCGGCACTCGGTCGCGGAGGAGGCCTATCTCTACCCGGCGGTGCGCGAGCACATCACCGGCGGTGACGCCCTGGCCGACAAGGAGCTGGAGGACCACGCCAAGGCCGAGCAGATCATGAAGGACTTGGAGGGCTGCGACGCGGGTGACGCGGAGTTCGACCGGCTGGTCGGGATGCTGATGAGCGAGATCCGCGAGCACGTGGCCGACGAGGAGGGCAATCTCTTCCCCAGGCTGCGCGCCGCATGCCCCGCGGACGCGCTCGACGACCTGGGCGACAAGGTCCGCCAGGCGAAAAAGACGGCGCCGACGCGTCCCCACCCGGCCGCCCCGGACAAGCCGCCGGCCAACAAGATGCTGGCGCCAGGGGTCGGCATGGTCGACCGCATGCGTGACGCGCTGACCGGCCGGGGCAAGAAGAGCTGAGACCGGTCTCACCGGCACGCTGAGACCGGCCTCACCGGCACGGCGGGGGGGGGGGGGGGGGGGCGGGGGGGGGGGGGGGCGGGGGGCGGGGGGGGGGGGGGGGGGGGGGGGGGGGGCGGGGGGGGGGCCCCCCCCCGGCGCGGGGGGGGGGGGGGGGGGGGGGGGGGGGGGGGGCGGGGCGGCGCGCCGGG